>WTJO01000096.1 GCA_011524805.1 Alphaproteobacteria bacterium | reverse complement strand
GCCGCCGAACCATCTTTGCTGCTGCTAGATGAGCCTATGGCGGGCATGAATGTCGAAGAAAAAGAAGATACGTCACGTTTCATTCTGGATGTGAATGACGAATTCGGCACCACCATCGCCCTGATTGAGCATGATATGAGCGTGGTTATGGATCTGGCCGACCGTGTTGTGGTGATGGATTATGGCCGCAAAATTGGCGATGGCACCCCAGATGAGGTGCGTAATAATCAGGCCGTGATCGATGCCTATCTGGGGGTATCTCATGACTAATTCTGTGGCATTACAGATACAGCTGTCTCTACAGCAACAGAAAGGGCGGAAACATGTCTGCTGAGTTCTATTTTGGTATCGAAGTCTTTCTGAACGGGCTAATGGCAGGCGTGATGTATTCGCTTGTTGCCCTGGGCTTTGTGCTGATCTTCAAGGCATCTGGCATTTTTAACTATGCACAGGGAATCATGGCGCTATTTGCGGCGATGACACTGGTCGGTTTTCAGGAAGGCCAGATACCGTTTGCCCATCTGTTTAATGCGATGTTTGGCACAGAAATGCATCATTTCGGATGGCATATGAATGCCTTTTTTGCAATTATTCTGGCGCTGGGCGTGATGGTGCTGTTTGCCATACTGGTCGAAAAGCTGATTTTGAAACATCTTGTCAATCAGGAGCCAATTATTCTGTTTATGGCCACTATCGGGCTGGCCTATTTTATGGAAGGCTTTGGCGATTTGATGTGGGGATCAAATGTGAAAAAGCTGGACGTGGGGATACCGCAGGGCGGCAATTTCTGGATTGAAGAAAATACAGCCTTTCTGGGTGGTGAGAATTTCTACGGCTTTTATCTGGATACGCTTGATATTTATGCCACTGTCATTGCCACGATTCTGGTGGTCTCGCTGGTGCTATTCTCGCAATATACCAAAACAGGCCGTGCCTTGCGGGCGGTTGCTGATGATCATCAGGCGGCACTGTCTGTTGGTATTTCATTACGCACAATCTGGGTGATTGTGTGGGCAATTGCCGGCTTTGTAGCGCTGGTCGCAGGTATTATGTGGGGTGCAAAATCAGGTGTGCAATTCTCGCTATCGCTTATTGCGCTAAAGGCCTTGCCAGTCTTGATGCTTGGCGGCTTTACCTCAATCCCGGGCGCCATCATTGGCGGGCTGATTATCGGGGTCGGCGAGAAAATGTTCGAATTTCTGATTGGCGCCCCGTTGCTGGGCGGAGCAACAGAAAACTGGTTTGCCTATATGGTGGCACTTGTATTCCTGGTGTTCAGACCTCAAGGCCTGTTTGGCGAAAAAATCATTGAAAGGGTGTAGCACGTGTTTTACCGAGAAGTAGGCGAATTCAAAACCTCATATCGTTCAGACCAGCAAACCTTTCCAATTGCGCTGGACAGGACAGGGTTTATCGTATCTCTGATATTCGCATTTATCATCATCCCGCTAACCATGTCCGAATATTGGGCGCAGGCCGTCTTTCTGCCCTTTCTTATTTTCGGCATTGCGGCTATCGGGCTGAATATTCTAACTGGCTATTGCGGGCAGGTATCCCTTGGTTCAGGCGGGTTTATGGCAGTTGGCGCCTATTCCTGTTACAAGCTGATGACAGCCTTTCCTGATATGAATATCGTGATTTGTATTCTGCTTTCAGGCGGGGTTACGGCTTTTGTTGGGCTGTTATTTGGTCTACCCAGCCTGCGGATTAAGGGCTTCTATCTTGCGGTAGCCACACTGGCCGCGCAGTTCTTTCTGGTCTGGATGTTTAACAAGGTAGGCTGGTTCTATAACTATTCAGCCTCGGGACAGATAACTGCCCCTGAGCGCGAGATATTCGGCTTTATCGTTACAGGCGCAAAGGCAGAAACTCTGCCAGTCTATTATGTCTGTCTTGTGTTGCTGGTGATATTGGCGGTAGTTGCGCGCAACCTGACACGTGGCGCATTTGGCCGAAAATGGATGGCTATCCGCGATATGGATATCGCCGCCGAGATTATCGGGGTGAATCCGCTTATGGCGAAGCTGACTGCCTTTGCTATCAGCTCATTCTATGTCGGCATATCTGGTGCGTTGTTGTTTGCGCTGTATCTTGGTGCGGTTGAGGTTGGCGAAGCCTTTTCAATCCAGAAATCATTTCTCATTCTGTTTATGATTATCATTGGCGGTCTGGGATCAATTTTCGGCTCGCTTATTGGTGCCGCCTTTATGATTGGCATGCCTGTTCTGCTGAAGAACCTGCTGGTGTCCAATCTGGGCTGGCCGGGCGATATCGCAGCGCATCTGGAATTTATGATTGTCGGTCTGATGATTGTAATCTTCCTTATTCTGGAACCGCATGGGCTAGCCATGCTGTGGCGGATTGTTAAGGAAAAATTGAGAATTTGGCCTTTTGCTCATTAGAGTTGGGGTTAATAAAAGGAGCAGCTAATTGCTCGGTCTTAAATGGAGGAAACTATGAAACTCAAACATGCGTTAATTGCTGCTTTTACTGGTGTATGTGTTGCAACGCCAGTGCTTGCAGATCTGGTATTCCCGGCGCTTACCTACAGAACAGGTGCTTATGCTGTTAGCGGTATTCCGCAGGCAGATGGCTATAGTGACTATTTCACTATGCTGAATGAGCGTGATGGCGGTATTGGCGGCGTGCCGATTAAGGTTGTCGAGTGTGAAACTCAGTACAACACGGAAAAAGGCGTTGAATGTTACGAAAAGACAAAAGGTCTGGGCGCGCTTGTGTATCAGCCAATGTCAACAGGTATCACCTATCAGCTGATCCCGAAAGCATCGGCTGACGGTATTCCGATTCACTCAATGGGATATGGCAGAACATCTGCTGCAAACGGTAAAGTATTCCCATATGTATTCAACTATCCGGCCAATTACTGGAATGGTGCCTCGGCTGTTGTGAACCATATTCTTGAGCTGAATAATGGCAATATCAAAGGCAAGAAGATCGCTCTTGTCTATCACAATTCAGGCTATGGCAAAGAGCCAATCCGGACACTAGAAGAGCTGGCTAAAAAGCACGGTTTCGAGCTGAGCCTGCTGCCTGTTGACCACCCTGGTCAGGAGCAGAAGTCACAGTGGCTCCAAATCCGCCGCGAGCGTCCAGATTATGTAACCATGTGGGGTTGGGGCGTGATGAATCAGGTAGCTATTCAGGAAGCTGCCAATATCCGCTTCCCAATGGAAAAATTCATTGGTATCTGGTGGTCAGGTTCTGAAAATGACGTGATCCCTGCCGGTGACGCTGCTGATGGCTATAAGGCACTTGCACTGCATGCCCCAGGTATGGACTTCCCGCTGTTTGACGACATGAAAAAGCATGTCTATGACAAAGGCAAGGCCGCAGGCGCAGGTGACCAAATTGGTACCATCCTGTATAACAGAGGCATGTTCCAGGCTATTCTGGCGGCAGAAGCTGTGAAAGTTGCACAGAAAATGTCTGGCAAGAAAGATATTGGCCCTGCCGAAATGCGTGTAGGCATGGAAAATCTGAAAGTTGATCAGGCAATGTTCAGCAGCCTTGGCCTACCAAACTTTGCACCAAATCTGGAAGTATCATGTGAAAATCATGGTGGCGCAGGTCTGGTGGCTGTCCAGCAGTGGAACGCCAGCGCAAAGACATGGTCACTGGTATCTGACTTCAAACCTACAGACAAAGATGTGATTAACCAGCTGATCGCAGAAGATTCTTCTGCCTACGCTAAGGAAAACAACATCACACCTAAATGTATGTAACCTGAATTGACCTTTTGCCCACACCGGTTAGCTGGTGTGGGCATCTCCTCTCTTAACAAATTAATGAGCCCTCGCCATGAACGACATGACAAAATCTGATGAATTATTGCTTGATGTGAATAATATTGAGGTGATTTACAATCATGTCATCCTGGTACTGAAAGGGGTATCTTTATCAGTGCCAAAGGGCGGCATTACAGCCCTGCTTGGCGGCAATGGTGCTGGCAAAACTACAACATTAAAAGCTATTTCAAATCTACTTCACTCAGAACGTGGTGAAGTCACAAAAGGCAGTATCCTGTATCGCGGCAAGCCTGTTGCCGATCTTAACCCCGCTGCGCTTGTTAAATCAGGTGTTATTCAGGTCATGGAAGGCAGACATTGTTTTGAGCATCTCACAGTTGAAGAAAATTTGCTGACAGGCAGCTTTACCCGTTCGGTTAGCAGAGGTGATATTGCCGCTGATCTGGAAATGGTCTATTCCTATTTTCCCCGCCTGAAAGAACGCCGCAAATCACAAGCAGGCTATACCTCAGGGGGCGAGCAGCAAATGTGCGCTATCGGACGTGCGCTGATGAGCCGGCCTGAAACTGTGTTGCTGGATGAACCATCAATGGGGCTTGCACCGCAGCTGGTGGAAGAAATTTTCGGTATTGTAAAAGAGCTGAATGAAAAAGAAGGGGTGTCATTTCTACTGGCAGAACAGAATACCAATGTCGCGCTCAGATTTGCGCATTATGGCTATATTCTGGAATCAGGCCGTGTTGTGATGGATGGCCCTGCCGCAGATTTACGTGAAAACCCCGATGTAAAGGAATTTTATCTTGGCATGTCCGAAGAAGGTCGTAAATCCTATCGCGATGTGCGATCATATCGCAGACGTAAAAGATGGCTGAGCTAATGGGTGAATTTTTCGATAGTCTGGAAACACGCTCTGATGATGAACGTGCCGCAGATATTGCCGAAAAACTGCCTCAGCTAATTTCCCATGCCTGTGCATCAACTCCTTATTATCAGAATAGTCTGAAACATGTTGTGGCGGCGGACATTACCTCTAAAGGGGCGCTGGCATCTCTGCCTATCTTGCGCAAGTCAGACCTTATCGCGGTGCAGGGCAAACCTGCTGCCTTTCATAATTTCATAGCCCTGCCAGCCAGTAAGATAGAGCATATTTTCCAGTCTCCCGGTCCAATTTTTGAAATTGGCATGCGCAGTGCGGACTGGTGGCGGTTTGGCCGTGCGGTAAAGGCTGTCGGCATTGGTGCCGGTGATATTGTCCAGAACTGCTTTTCCTATCATTTTACTCCTGCGGGTGTGATGTTTGAAAGTGCTGCTCAGGCTGTCGGCGCAACTGTCGTGCCTGCTGGTACCGGACAGACAGAATTACAGGCACAATCTATTGCCCAGCTTGGGGTAACAGCCTATGCCGGCACGCCTGACTATCTGCTGAGCATTCTGGAAAAGGCAGATGAGATGGGGCTTGATAGCTCTAGCGTAAAATATGCCTGTGTAAGCGCAGGGCCGCTATTCCCTCAGCTTAGAGAAGCCTATGCGGCGCGTAATATCCATTGCCGGCAATGTTACGGCACAGCAGATGTCGGTATGATTGCCTATGAGTCTGAACTGACTGATGGCATGATTACCGATGAAGGCGTGATTGTCGAGATTGTGACACCCGGCACAGGCACCCCTGTAGCAGAAGGCGAGATTGGCGAGGTGGTTGTGACCAGCTTTAACCGCGATATGCCGATGATACGCTTTGCAACTGGCGACCTATCTGCCTATATGGCCGGCCAGAGCCCGTGCGGGCGCACCAACCAGCGTATTGTGGGATGGCGTGGCAGAGCTGACCAGGCCGCAAAGGTCAAAGGCATGTTTGTAAGACCTGAGCAGGCAGCGCAATTTGTAGGCAGATTTGATACAGTATCCAAACTCAGGCTGACCATCACACATGATGGCAGTAAAGATATTTTATCCGCCCAGATAGAAGCCTCTGCCGGAAATGAGGCTGAATTTATGCAGGCTGTTCAGGATATATTCAAATTACGTGCTTCGGTTGAGATTGTGCCTATTGGAAGCCTGCCGAAAGATGGTATCGTAATTGATGATAAGCGGGATATTGGCTAGTCCGGTATCCTGAATTGACAGCATAACCCCATTTTATTCTGACAAGATGAGGCAGATATGGATTTTGCACTTTCAGAAGAACAGCAGGCCATTTTTGATATGGCGCATGATTTTGCACAGCACGCCATCGCCCCGCATGCGCTGGCATGGGATGAACAGGCGATATTGCCACGTGACGTGCTGGAAGCATCTGCCGAACTTGGTCTGGCCTCAATTTATGTTCCAGAAGAACATGGCGGCTCGGGGCTAAACAGGCTGGAAGCAAGTCTGATATTTGAAGCGCTGGCCATGGCCTGCCCTACTGTTTCAGCCTATCTGTCCATCCATAATATGATCAGCTGGATGGTAAGCTCATTCGGAGATGAGCTGGTGCGTGAGCGCTATCTGGCAGATTTATGCAGTATGAAAAAAATTGGCGCCTATTGCCTGACAGAACCGGGGTCAGGCTCAGATGCGGCTGCCTTGCGCACACGGGCTGACCGTACAAATGAAGGCTATCTTCTAAGTGGCACAAAATCATTTATTTCTGGTGGTGACTATGCTGATCTGTATCTGGTGATGTGCCGCACAGGTGATGAAAGCGCCGCCGGTATTTCGGCCATTCTGCTAGATAGTGATGCAGAGGGGCTGTCTTTCGGCGCTCAGGAACGTAAAATGGGCTGGCGGGCACAGCCAACAGCACAGGTGATTATGGATTCCTGTGTAGCCCCTGCCGAAAATCTGCTTGGCGAGGAAGGCAGAGGCTTCCGCTATGCCATGATGGGGCTGGATGGTGGACGGCTGAACATTGCTGCGGCCGCGCTTGGCGGGGCACAGTCTGCCTATGACAAGGCACTTGCCTATGCCTCGGAAAGACGTGCCTTTGGCAAGGCAATTGACCAGTTCCAGTCTGTCCAGTTCAAGCTGTCCGATATGCATACAAAGCTGGAGGCCGCACGGATATTTCTGCGGCAGGCGGCATGGCATTATGACAATAACACCTCCGAAGCGACAAAACGCTGTGCAATGGCAAAGCAATTTGTGACAGATGTCAGCTTTGATGTCGCAAATGAAGCACTTCAGATCCATGGCGGATATGGCTATCTTGCCGATTACGGGATCGAGAAAATTGTCCGCGATCTGCGTGTTCACCAGATTTTGGAAGGCACAAACGAGATCATGCGAATAATCATTAGCCGGTCTATTCTGAACGAGACGTAAGATGAGCGATATTTCTGTTAGCACCCGAAATAATACCGGCCTGATTTATCTGAAACGCCCTCAGGCGCTGAATGCGCTTACCATGGATATGTGTGCTGCGATTGAAACAGCCCTGTCGGACTGGCGGGATGACAATCAGATACAACAGGTTATCCTATATGCAGAAGGCGAGCGTGCATTTTGTGCTGGCGGCGATGTCGCCGCGCTTTATCATATGGGCAAAGACGGTAAGATTGACCAGATAAATGCCTTCTGGCGCGAAGAATACCGGATGAACAGCTTTATTGCCCATTATCCAAAACCTGTGATTGCGATGATGCAGGGATATGTGATGGGCGGCGGTGTTGGCATTGGCTGTCATGCGTCACACCGGATTATTTGTGAGACAACAAAGCTGGCCATGCCGGAATGTGCTATCGGGCTTGTGCCTGATGTAGGTGGCAGCTATCTGCTTGCCCGCACAAAAGGCCATATCGGGGAATATATGGCGCTTACTGGCGCACGGATAAACCCTGCCGATATTCTGGCAACTGGGTTTGCAGATTATCATATTAGACTGGAAAAATGGGAAACATTGCGGTCTGAGATTATTGAGCATAATACCCTTGATGTGATAGACGCACTATCCAGTCCAGCTGAGGCGCCTTCGCAGCTTGAGCCTGATAGAGATGAGATTGACAGCCTGTTTGGACAACCAACAGTTGGCGATTTTAGCGCGGCGATTGCGGCAAGCGAAACAGAATTTACAGCCAGCATCAAAAAGGCCATAGGCAGGTCATCGCCCCTGTCCATGGCAAGTATTTTCACGCTTATCCGCGAAGTACGCAAAGCAGATAATATTGATTCAGCGCTTGACTGGGAATATCGGTTCACAAGTCGCGCGATTGAACATGCAGACTTCCTTGAAGGCGTAAGGGCTGTGCTGATTGACAAGGATCATGCCCCGCACTGGCGCCATAAAGATATAAATGATGTACCAGATAGTCTGATTGACCAGCTATTTGCCCCCGCATCACGAACCACAGGCTAGAGATAGCAGAATTATCAGGCTTAATTCGTTAAAAAAGCCAGAAATAGAGAGGATACCACAATGAAGATAGGATTTATCGGACTTGGCAATATGGGCGCACCAATGGCCGCCAATCTGGTTGCGGCAGGATATAGCGTCACAGGCTTTGATGTTGCAGGTGTCACAATAGAGGGCTCACAGACAGCCCACAGCGCGGCCGAAGCAGCCAGACATGCGGATTGCGTTATTACCATGCTTCCCAATGGCACAATTTTGCGAAAGGTAGCAGATGAAATTCTGCCTGTGATGGGCGCAGATAGCCTGTTGCTTGACTGTTCTACTGTTGATGTGGAGTCTGCCCGTGATGTCGCAATTCAGGCGGCCTCACAACAGATTGCGGCGATTGATGCACCTGTTTCAGGCGGCATAGGCGGGGCAACGGCTGGCTCATTGACCTTTATGGCAGGTGGTGAAGATGACGCGATTGCGCGTGCCATGCCCCTATTTGAGATTATGGGCAGTAAAATTGTGCATTGCGGGTCAGCGGGTGCCGGTCAGGCCATTAAAATTTGCAATAATATGATTTTGGGCGCGACCATGATTTCTACCTGCGAAAGTATTGCGCTTGCTGATAAGCTGGGCATAGACAGGCAGAAATTATTTGATGTGGTCAGCACCTCATCAGGCTATAGCTGGACCA
>WTJO01000185.1 GCA_011524805.1 Alphaproteobacteria bacterium | reverse complement strand
TGTTACAGGTCGCATTAAAGAGCTGATAATCAAAGGTGGCGAGAATATTGCCCCACGTGAGATAGATGAAGTGCTGCTTGAACATGGCGCTATTTTAGAGGCTGCGGCATTTGCGGTGCCATGTCCGAATTACGGTCAGCGCGTTGAGGCCTGTATCAGCTTTAAGCCATCACAAAATGCAGGTTTTGACGAGCTTGACAGCCATTGCAAGGAGAGGCTGGGCGCCTATAAGGCACCTGATAAAATTCATATTCTTGACGAGTTACCAAAAGGTCCGTCTGGCAAAATACAACGTCTGAAACTATATGACCTTATTTACGGAAACTAGCCCCAAAGGCGGCTATTGACGATAGCAAATATGGCAAATTCCAATGATTTAATATCGCTGTTTATAATGCCCGAACTCAGCCTGACATTGCTGGTTGCCGTGTTTGCGGTGTTTTTTGTGTCTGGCATTATCAAAGGTTTTCTAGGCATTGGTCTGCCAGCCGCAGCGATGGCATTTCTGACCCTGTTTATTGACCCCAGAACGGCCATATCGCTGATGGTTTTGCCTATTTTATTTACCAACAGCCTGCAATATTTGCGCGCACCAGAGCCACGTGAAACAGCCCGTGAATACTGGCTGTTTGCGCTGGCTATTTTTATCAGTATCTTTATCACATCTCTATTCATTAATAGCGTGCCTACTGCGTTGCTGACCGTATCAATCGGCTTTGCCATGGTAGTGTTTTCATTGCAGTTATTATCTGGCGTTAAACTGCCTGTGACAGATGCCAGAATCTGGCAGGTTGGGGTCGGGGTATTTGCTGGTGTGCTTGGTGGGTTAAGCTCTATCTGGTCGCCTCCTGTGGCGATGTATCTGCTAGCACGGAATGTTGATAAGGATAAGTTTATCAGCGCCACCGGTTTTCTGTTTCTGGCCGGATGTCTGCCGCTATTTGCAGGGCTGGTGATAGCCGGCGTTGTCACTTATGTCAGTCTGGCCAAGTCTCTATTCGGCCTGATAGCGGTATTGATAGGGTTTCGATGTGGCGAGATATTGCGCGGCTATGTCTCTCAACAGCTATTCAGACGCGCTGTGCTGACCGCCTTTCTGATTATGGGGCTGAGGCTTATTGTTACTGGTTTTGCCTAACAAAACGCCTAATATCCGAACAGCCGGTATATTTGTAAATATCTGAAAAGTCTGGCTAGATATAGACAGGCATCAAGATGTAAAACCGGTATGTCCGGAACAGGAGGCTGGAAATGAAAAAACCCTGTATAATCTGTGTAGCCATCACAGGTTCATTGCCACGCAAGGAGATGAATCCTGCGGTGCCGATTACCGTATCAGAACAGATTGAAAGCACCCATGAAGCCTATGAAGCAGGCGCAACCATCTGTCATGCCCATGTCAGAAATGATGACCAGACCCCTTCTAGCGACCCTGAAAAATTCGCACGTCTCAAAGAAGGGTTACGCAAACATTGTCCGGACATAATTATTCAATTTTCAACAGGTGGGCGTTCAGGTGCAGGCACGGAACGCGGCGGGATGTTGCCGCTTCAGCCGGATATGGCATCTCTTACGGTAGGCTCGAACAACTTTCCGACCCGCGTTTATGAAAATCCGCCTGATCTGGTAGACTGGCTGGCAGAAGAAATGCAGACCTATAACATCAAGCCTGAAATTGAAGCCTTTGATCTGTCCCACATACATCAGGCGGCGGCCATGCAGGCTCAGGGCAAAATCCCCGCGCCTTCCTATGTGCAGTTTGTGATGGGAGTGAAAAATGCCATGCCTGCCGATAAAGATGTGTTTGACTATTATATCAAAACCATGGCGCGGCTATTGCCAGATAGTGAATGGTGCGCTGCCGGCATTGGCAGACACCAGCTGGAAGTAAATGAATGGTGTATTGCCGCAGGCGGGCATGCCAGAACAGGGCTGGAAGATAATATCAGGATGGATAAGCAGACGCTGGCACCGTCAAATGCCGCGCTTGTCAGGCGGGTTGTCGAGCTGTGCGAGCATTATGAACGGCCGGTTGCCAGTCCCTCTGAGGCACGGGCATTGTTGCAGCTCTAAATCTATATCGGAACAGCAGGGCGCATGACATCCTGTTATATCT
>WTJO01000118.1 GCA_011524805.1 Alphaproteobacteria bacterium | reverse complement strand
GAATCAGGCTGTGGTAAATCAACCCTTGCAAAAGTGCTGATGGGACTTGAGACAGCGACCTCCGGCAATATCCAGATGCTTGGCAAAAATATTCAGGATACGGCCATTGAAGACAGAGATACAGAAACAGTCTCGTCTGTGCAGATGGTATTCCAGAACCCGTTTGATACGCTCAACCCATCAATGACAGTTGGCCGCCAGATTATCAGGGCGCTTGAAGTATTTGATATTGGCAATAGCGAGCAGGAACGTCACGACAAAATGCTGTCATTGCTTGATCTGGTGAAATTGCCACGTGAATTTGCCGGCAGAATGCCGCGCCAGCTTTCAGGCGGGCAGAAACAGCGTGTCGGGATAGCACGTGCATTTGCTGGAGATGCAAAAATTGTGGTGGCAGACGAGCCAGTATCTGCGCTTGATGTATCTGTTCAGGCGGCGGTGACAGACCTGCTCATGGAAATCCAGAATGAATCACGCACAACCCTGCTATTTATCAGCCATGATCTGTCAATCGTGCGCTATCTGTCTGACAGGGTGGTTGTGATGTATCTTGGCCATATTGTCGAGACAGGCACAACTGACGAGGTGTTCGCGCCGCCATATCATCCCTATACAGAAGCATTGTTATCTGCCGTGCCAATCGCAGATACCAAGGTGAAGAGAAAGCGGATTGTGCTTGAAGGCGATATACCATCGGCTGTTAATCCGCCGCCGGGCTGTCCATTCCAGACAAGATGCAGGCACAAATCATCTGTCAAAGGCAATAAATGTGAAACCGAATTGCCAGAGGTTAAGACGCTGGCAGGCGGTCATCAGATAAAATGCCATCTCAGCGAGAAGATGCTGGCCAAAATGGAACCTGTGATCGCTCTGAGCGAATCATAGGCGATTTACTCTGTTACCAGCCCGTCTGGCAAGGCTGCGACAATATGTACCCTGTCTGCCTCGCCGCCATTTATGGCGGTGTGATAACCACGCGTATCTGTAAAATAGACAGACCCGTCTGCTGGCAGATGGGTGACGTGATGATTGACAATAAATAGCGAGCCGGGATTGCTGGTTATCGGGATATGGATTCTGGGTTCCGGATCACGATGCCACGAATTGCAATTATAGACAGGCTTTGACAGCACCCGCATCCGGCCAATCCGAAATCGCTTTGATAGCTCGCTATGCACAAAGGCAAAATAGGTATCGCCAAATTCAGGATTAAATTCTGAAAAGGCAGCCTCATCAACCAGCTCTTCACGGGCTTCTTCTTCATAACTGTCTTTGTCACGTAGCCAGTATCTGCCAGACAGATCATTTTCAGACATTTCTGTCTGCCCCGGCCTGCGGGTAAGCGCTAAGGCAGAGAATCCCTGGGTTTGCATGCTGCCCTGATAGTTCTGTCTTCTAAGACATTCTGATAATGCGGCCTGCAATTTGGACGGATCAAACGTCAGCGTTAATTTCGCAATGCCTGGCCCCGGTACAAATTGCGCAACCGTGCGTCTGTCCAGCTTATTGTCCAGCCAGCCCTGCATTAGCGCAATATCTTTTTGGACAGACGAATCGGTCGTATGTGATGCGGCCGGTCCAGATGCGTGCTCACCAGATAAATCATTAATTGTGCTCATGACACATACCCTGTTTTTGTGACTTCTCCCTCAGGCTGGCAAGGAAAACAGATAAATACAAATATTTTTTTTCCGCAGAAAACCACACTGGAAAAAAATGTTCCAGACAGCATGCCGAATATGACTAGCCGGCATATGTGATACAAAAAATACAGCTCTGATTCGCCACTTTTCTGGGCGATATTTACAGTTAATAAAACTAACGCTTGAATTATACCATCAAAACCCCCATCTTATGGAAAGGGAACGGCACTTAATGTGAGGACACATTAATGCCTGATGATATAATAGAAAAGCGAAGTGGCCATACACAGTCAGTTTCTCGCGCGTTAGGGCTGTTAATCCAGCTGGCCGAAGAACCTGATGGTCTTAACCTGTCCGAGCTGGCTCGGCGGGTAGGGCTGGCACCTTCAACAGCACATCGTCTGCTGACCACATTACAGCTTGACCAGTTTGTCCGTTTTGAAGATGGGCGCTGGCTTATAGGTGTTCAGAGTTTCAATGTTGGCTCGTCCTATCTCAGGGCGAAAGACATTAGCTACATGGCACGTCCGTATTTGCGAATGCTGATGCAGCAGACTGGCGAAACCTCCAACCTTGCCCTGATAGAAGATGGCGAGCTGGTATATCTTGCACAGAATGAATGTCCGGAACTGATGCGCGCATTGGCACGGCCGGGGGCGAAGGCGCCACTTACCTGTTCTGCCGTTGGCAAGGTCTGTCTGGCCTTTATGCCACGTAAAGATGCAATTGAGCTGGTAAAATCTGTCGGCATTGCCCAGATGACATCGAAAAGCCATGTTACGCTGGACAGTCTGGTGGCAGAGCTTGATGTCATTGCCAAGCGGCAATTTGCCTATGACAATGAAGAACATTCAGATGGATTGCGTTGTGTTGCTGCCCCGCTATTTAGCAAGGGGGCAGGGGTTGTTGGTGCCTTGTCTGTTTCAGGGCCTTCTGTGCGCGTGTCAGAGCCATCCATGGCACAGTTTGGACGGGTGGTAAGACAGACATCTCAGGATTTGTCAAAAGCGCTTGGCGGTATCTGGCCTGAATAGCAGGCCAGATGACGGCGCATACCAAAAAAGCCTATTTTGCAGATTGCTGTTTCTGCCTTACAAGCTGTGAGAGTTTGCGCATATAGCTGTCATTAAATCCGGCTGCCTGCAATGCCCGTTCTGTTTCAAACAGATATTCCCAACAGGGACCGACAAAGCCGGCTGCCTGTGATATTATCTGCGCCGTTTCTGAGTCAGTTAATTTACCGGCATAGCTGGGGCTGTCACGCCTGATGACAAAGCCTAGCGCATTCACTGTCTTGCCTGTTTCAAGCCTGCATTGAAGCCATTTTGGCGCATAGGCATTGCTCAGCATTTCGCGCTTCCATAAAATATCAAGCTCTGACGGGGCAATATCCGCCCTGATCCTGAACGCATGGCCTCTGACAGACCCGCCCCTGTCTAGTGCCAGTACCAGCCCCGGACATTCAGGCGAGCCTCGCCCGATACGTGTCCACAGACAAAACCGTTTGTGAAACCCGAATACCTGCGCCGGTACACGTTCTGCAAATTCGATTAACGGATTCCAGATAAGCGAGCCATAGCCAAACACCCAGATATCAGACCCACCATATTTATCAGGCAGAATCGCGCGGCGGGACTCTGCCAGCGCCTCAGGTGACAGCACCTTGCTTTCTTCACCATCACGCAACATGGCAAGCTGCTGGACAGTTCCATCTACCAGCATATCCCGGCTTAATGTGTGATTTGGGGGTTTTTCCTGCACGGCACCATAAATACTTATTTGATTATTGTTAACCTATATTGCCCCTTCATCTGTGGCGCCCTTGTGATGGACAACACGTTGCGGGAAGGGAATGTCGATATTATGGGCATCCAGCACAGATTTAAGCTGTCTGTTCAGATCCCATGACAGCGCAAAAAAATCGTCAAAATTGGCATATAGCCTCAGCCTGACGGTAATGGCGCTATCATCATAGGAAACCACCAGAAAAACAGGAGCCGGGTCGTCCAGCACGCGGCTATCACGTGCAAGCGACAATAAAGCTTTCTCGGCAACATCCAGATCAGTGTCATACCCAACTCCGATATCCAGATCCAGCCGCCTGCTGCCAATTTTGTTATGATTAATGATGGTGGCTGACCAGATAGATGAATTTGGAATTGAGATAAATACATTCTCAAAGGTGATGATGCTGGTAGTAAACAGCCCGATCTCTTTTACTGTTCCTGAAAATCCGTTTGTTTCGACCCAGTTGCCTGCTTCAAAGGGGCGCAAAATCAGCAGCATCACGCCTGCGGCTACATTTGATAATGTGCCCTGTAATGCCAGACCGATGGCCAGACCTGCGGCACCCAGAACAGCGATGACAGATGTTGTTTCAACACCAAACTGGCTGAGGGTGATGATAATGGTAATGACAATGACAGCATATTTTGCCACAGCCGCCGCCACAGGCGTAAGAGTGGCATCTTTGCGCGGCATCCGGTTTAGCAGACCAGAAACAGCTTTTGATGCGCGTCCTGACAGCCATAGCCCGATAATAAGCGTGCCCAGCCCGGCAAAAATATTAAAGCTATATTGGACAGCCAGTTCAATCATCTGGGTGCTGATAATTGCCAGCTGGTCAATTGATGCAGTAATCTCATTCATCTGTCTGTCCTGTTATCTCTGAGTCGCATAGTAGCGTTATCTATGTCATCAGGATAGTGATAAGATATGGCTATCGCCAGTATAGGTGGTCAATGCGCCCTTGAGAAGTGCATCTGTTATTCTTCGCAAATTGAGGCTAAATCTTAGCCACAGAGCGATAGTTAGCATTGAGTTTTGCAGTATTTTAGGGCAGTATCCCGACTTATGAGTATTGAGCTAGATAAGCAGACACAAATCATTGACTGGAAATGGGGAGACGCACCGCTATCATGTGGCGCGCTATCCTGTGCTATTGGCAATTTTGACGGTGTGCATAAGGGCCATCAGACAATTATCGAACAGGCCGTACACACAGCCAAAGCTGAAGCAATCAGCTCATGCGTTGTGACATTCTCGCCTCATCCGCGCCAGTATTTCAGGCGGGATGATGCGCCGTTTCTGCTGATGGATGAAACAGATAAAACAGGCCGCATTGCTGATCAGGGGGTGGATTATATTATCCGCGTAGCCTTTAATGAAGCGCTTCAGAATATGACTGCACAGCAATTTGCAGAAGATGTTCTGGTAGCGCATCTGGGCATCCGCTTTTTATATGCAGGTTCAGATTTTGCCTTTGGCAATGCACGCGAGGGCAATATGGCCAGCCTACAATCTGCACAGCAGGATACACAGCTTATCGCACAGCCAGTCACATTGCTGACAGACGAGAATAAAATGGTCATCTCGTCATCACGTATCAGAGCAGCATTGCAGGCAGGTCAGGTAGGGCTGGCAGCAGATATGCTAGGCACTCCGCATCAGATATCAGGCGAGGTATTAACAGGTGACCAGCGTGGCCGCCTGCTTGATTTTCCGACTGCAAATCTGGGCATGCAGCATTATCTTCATCCTGCTTTCGGGGTCTATGCTGTCACCGCATGGTTGCCGGACAGACCTGAGCTGGGTGTGATGCGTGGGGTATGTAATATCGGACAGCGCCCCACTGTAAATAACAGGGGCGTGCTGGCAGAAGCACATCTGTTCGAATTTGATGAAGATATTTACGGGCAAAGGCTGACCCTTGCACTTATCGACTATATCAGGACAGAACAGAAATTTCCGTCTCTTGATGCGCTCAAAGACCAGATAGAGGCAGATTGCAACACTGCCAGACAGATCTTCAAGAAGATTGACGCTGACAGTTTTGCATCATAAATAGATTTGCGTCATAACATTTTAGGAATGTTTCAGACAATAACACTAAACACTGTTTAACCTATAACAGGTATCATTATGGATTATAAACAAACGGTTTTCCTTCCAAAGACAGACTTTCCAATGCGTGGCGGCCTGCCGAAAAAAGAGCCTGAAATTCTGGCGCGCTGGGCACAGCTTGATATTTATGGACAGCTTAGGAAATCCCGTGCAGATAAGCCGAAATTTGTGCTGCATGATGGTCCGCCCTATGCAAATGGCAATCTGCATATCGGGCATGCGCTAAACAAGATTCTGAAAGATGTAATTAACAGATCACAATCCATGCTTGGCAAAAATGCGAATTATGTGCCTGGCTGGGACTGCCATGGCTTGCCGATTGAATGGAAAATTGAAGAGCAGTACCGGAAAAAAGGCAAAGATAAGGACGAGGTGCCAATCGCCGAGTTCAGACAGGAATGTCGTGACTTTGCAGCGCACTGGATGGATATACAGTCTGAAGAATTTCAGCGTTTGGGCGTGCTGGGCGACTGGCAGAATCCCTATCAGACAATGAAGTTTGAATCTGAAGCTATCATTGCTGCCGAAATTGGCAAGTTCCTGATGAATGGTTCGCTTTATCGTGGCTCAAAGCCGGTCATGTGGTCACCTGTTGAAAAAACAGCTCTGGCAGAGGCAGAGGTAGAATATTCAGACCATAAATCTGTTACCATCTATGCAAATTTCACCTTGCGTGCCTGTCCGGTAGAGGCGCTGATTGGCACAAAGCTTGTGATATGGACAACAACCCCGTGGACTATGCCGGGCAACAGGGCGATGGCATGTGGCGCCGATATCCAGTATAGCGCACTTAAGATCGAACAGCTTGAAGAGGGCAGTCTGGCCAGAATTGGCGATGTTATCTGTCTGGCAGATGACCTTATCGAAACGGTTTGCAAAGAGACAGGCATTGCCAAAACATCTGTTGTACATAAATTCACAGGTGCCGAGCTGGAAGGCAGTATTGCCAGCCACCCGCTCTCAGATGATGGCTATGATCATGATGTGCCTGTATTGCTGGCAGATTATGTCACCACAGATCAGGGTACCGGATTTGTGCATATTGCGCCTGGTCACGGTCCTGAAGATTACCAGCTTGCCCATCTGGTGCATGGCATAGAAGTGCCAGATACAGTTGGCGAAGATGGCGTAATTGCTGAACATCTGCCATTATTTGGCGGCTGCCATGTATTGCGTGACAATCAGAAAATTGCCGATGTGATGGCTGAGAAGGGCGGGCTGATAGGGATTGGCACGCTGGTTCATTCTTATCCGCATTCATGGCGTTCTCATGCGCCTGTGATTTACCGCAACGCAACCCAGTGGTTCGTCTCAATGGGAGATAACCAGCAGGGCGGGCTACGGGAAACTGCGCTCAATGCGCTGTCACAGACTGATTTCTATCCACAGGCAGGGCAGAGACGTCTGAGTTCGATGATCGAAAACAGACCTGACTGGTGTTTGTCGCGGCAACGCGCATGGGGAGTGCCAATCGCTGTTTTCTATCATAAGCAGACAGGTGAGCCATTACGTGATCAGGCTGTGATAGACAGAATTGTTGATGCGTTCAAAGAAGAGGGATGTGATGCGTGGTTTACCTCGCCGGCTAGCCGCTTTCTAGGCGATAATTATCAGGCAGATGACTATGTCCAGGTCATGGATATTGCTGATGTCTGGTTTGATTCAGGCTCAACCCATGCCTTTGTGCTGGAACAGCGTGAAGATTTGCAAAGCCCTGCTGATCTGTATCTTGAAGGTTCTGACCAGCATCGCGGCTGGTTTCATTCCAGCCTGCTTCAAAGCTGCGGCACCAGAGGGGTTGCGCCCTATAAGGGCGTGCTGACCCACGGTTTTGTGCTGGATGAGCAGGGACGTAAAATGTCCAAATCGCTTGGCAATGTCATCGCGCCGCAAAAGGTGATCGAACAGAATGGCGCAGATATTCTAAGACTATGGGTGGTAAGCTCGGATTATTATGATGATTTGCGCATTGGCCATGAAATCATCAAAAGACAGTCAGATCATTACCGTCGTATCAGAAATACCTTGCGCTATCTGCTTGGCGCACTTGATGGCTATGATGCAGACCGCGAGGCAGTTAAGCCTGCCGATATGCCAGAGCTTGAGCGCTGGGTCCTGCATAGGCTGTCAATGCTGGATGGGCAGGTTCGGGAAAAAACTGAACGCTATGATTTTCATGGTATTTTCACTGCTCTGCATGATTTCTGTAATAGCGATTTGTCAGCCTTCTATTTCGATATCAGGAAAGACAGCCTGTATTGTGATAGTGCCGACAGCCTGCAAAGACGCGCTTGCCGGACAGTAATGGATAGCACGTTGCGCTGTCTGATCAGCTGGATAGCGCCTATTCTATGTTTTACCGCGGATGAAGCATGGCTTGCCTATACACAGGATGAAAGTGATTCAATCCATCTGCACGGCTATGCAGACACAGACCCAAGCTGGCAGGATGACAGGCTGGACGAAAAATGGAGCCGTATCCGCCATGTGCGTTCAGCTGTCACAACAGCACTTGAGACTGCACGAAATGACGGTGTGATCGGCGGAAGCCTGTCAGCAGAGGTCAGGCTTGAATTGCCAGCATCAGATGCCGCCCTGTTTGAGGGTATGGATTACGCGGCACTGTTTATCACCTCGGCTGCGGAATTGCAGATAGCTGAAACAGACCAGATAAATGTGCATGTCAGACGTGCTTCAGGCGGCAAATGCGCGCGATGCTGGAAGCTTATCAGCACAATCGCAGAAGATGACGAAGACAGCATCTGCACCAGATGCGAAGATGTTATCGCGCAGACAGCATGATGCAACACCTGCCTGCAATCTATATCCTGATACGGTTTTTTGTGATAGCCGGCATTGTGCTGGCACTGGATATGGTAACAAAGCAGATGGCGCTCAGTACAATATTTGCGACTGGCCAGCCTGTTCAGGTTACGCCTTTTCTGAATTTTGCGCCTGTCTGGAATGAAGGGGTAAGTTTTGGGCTTTTTGCAGATTATCCGCAGATAACAAATATGGTTGTGCCGGTATTTGCGCTATTTGTCATAGGCTGGCTGATTACCGAATTGACAGAATCAGGCTGGGTTCAGCAAATTGGTGCCGGATTAATCTGTGGCGGGGCAAACGGAAATATTGTTGACCGATTCAGATTCAACAAAGTTGTTGATTTCATTGATGTGCATGTTGCCGGTCTGCACTGGCCGGCATTTAATATTGCAGATGCCTCGATTTTTATCGGGGTAATCCTCTGGCTGTATGCTATGATGTTTTTGAATGTTGCTGGTGATACAGCACAGGATTAGATAGGATAGGTGGATGACAGATATATCATCACAGACATATCGTAAGGATTTTTGCGCCGGAGATAACGCCATGCGCCATCTTCTGAAATGGGCTGTTATGGCAGGGTCTATTGCGGTACTTGCTGGCTGTTCGGATTTTAACAAGGCGATTGGCAAACAGAAATCAGCACCTGATGAATTTGAAGTTGTGGTGCGTCCGCCTCTGTCTCTTCCTCCGCAATTTGCGGCCAGACCGTCAGATGATACTGTCTCACAGACCGCCGCATCTACCAGCTCTGCCAATGCACAGGCATCATCATTGCTGAAATCTCGAAATAATGAGGCAAGTGGCTATAACCAGATATTTAATCTTGATGCGATTGAAGATGATATTCGCACAAAGGTCGATGAAGAAACAGCCGGCATACAGACAGAACGCCGTCTGCCCTTGCAGGTTATTTTTGGCGGTGTGCCAAATGTAGGGCCAGTGCTTAACCAGATGCAAGAAGATGCACGTATTCGCCGCAATAAATTGCAGAATAAACCAATTACCGATGGTAAGACGCCTGCGATTGACGAGGTACTGGGCGAGCCTGTTTCCATCGAATAGATGATGCCGAATTGCCATGACTGCCAGCGACATCAGAAAGCTACCTGAACATCTGGTAAACCAAATTGCGGCTGGCGAGGTTATTGAGCGTCCTGCCAGCGCCCTCAAAGAGCTGGTTGAAAACGCCATAGATGCAGGCGCAACCCAGATAGATATCACCCTAGAGGCAGGCGGCATTGACGCCATTACCGTACAAGATAATGGGCGCGGGATGACGCGTGAGGGGATGGCACTGGCTGTCCAGCGTCATGCCACGTCAAAACTGCCTGATGATAATCTATTTGCTATCCGGCATTTTGGCTTCAGGGGCGAGGCGCTGCCCTCTATCGGGTCAGTATCACGGCTTAGCCTGTCATCATCTACGCAAGACCAGCCGCATGGCTGGCAGATGGTGGTCAGCCATGGCCAGATAGATGATGCTGTGCCAACCAGCCTGTCAGACGGCAGTATCATCCATATCTCGGAGTTGTTCCATGAAGTCCCTGCTAGACGGAAATTTCTGAAAACCCAGCGAACCGAAGCTGCACAATGTTACGAAAT
This sequence comes from Alphaproteobacteria bacterium, assembly GCA_011524805.1. Taxonomy (GTDB): domain Bacteria; phylum Pseudomonadota; class Alphaproteobacteria; order Puniceispirillales; family Puniceispirillaceae; genus WTJO01. The sequence goes on along the minus strand of WTJO01000118.1, from coordinate 20,985 downwards.
TATCCGCTGTCTTGCGATGAGCGCACCCCAGACAGGCTTTAGCCTGACAGATTCAGGCCGCACTATTTTTTCGCTCTCCCCCTGTAATGCGCAAATAGATAGCTCTGACAGACATAGTCCTGCCCTGCAACGTATCGGCCAGATAATCGGAGCGCGTTTCTCGTCAGAGGCTGCGATAATCTCGGCACATAGAGAGCATATGTCCCTGACAGGGCTGGCAGGCCTGCCGACAATGAACAGACCGACAACCGCCGGTATGTATCTGTTTGTCAATGGCAGGCCGGTGCGCGACAGGCAATTGCTTGGTGCGGTGCGGGCAGGCTATCAGGATATGCTGCCGCGTGGCCGGCATCCGCTGGTTGTGCTATTTATTACGGTCGAGCCAGAAGATGTAGATGTAAATGTCCATCCTGCCAAGGCAGAGGTACGATTCAAACATGCCGGACATGTAAGAGGGCTGATTGTCGCCACCTTGTCATCTATCTTGCGAGAGGCTGCAAAAACAAGCACAGATGAAGGCACAACAAACGCATTACGGCAATTCAGCACGCACACGCATCAAACCAGCAAATCCAGTTCAGAAGATGCATTCCGCTTTCAGGCGCAACAGCCTTCAGCATCAAATTATCAGACACCACAATATCAGGGAAGGCTCTCATCATTTCTAGATAATAGCCCGCCACAGGCGCGCGTCACACAGGCTGATCAGCCTGTCTTGATGCCAGATGATGACGCTGGCCAGATATCAGATGATAGCCGGTTTCCGCTTGGGGCAGCCAAGGCGCAAATCAACGAAACCTACATTGTGGCCGAGACTGGCAGCTCGCTTGTGCTGGTTGACCAGCATGCCGCCCATGAGCGTATTGTGATGGAAACCATGAAGACAGCCCTACAGGATGGCACTGTTGCCAGTCAGGCATTGCTGTTGCCGGAAATTATTGAACTGCCAGGTGACCAGTATGAGGCTATTCTTGGCCATGCAGACCAGCTTGCCACAATGGGGCTGTTTGTTGAAAGTTTTGGCGAAGGCGCGATTATGGTCAGGCAGACACCTGCATTACTTGGTCAGGTAAATGCAGAGGCACTGGTGCGGGATGTCGCAGAAGAGCTGGTTCAGGTAGGTGTCAGCACGGCATTAGAGCAGAAAATTGCCCATGTGCTGGCCACCATATCCTGTCACGGCTCAATCCGGGCAGGCAGGCGTCTTGGGGTTGACGAGATGAATGCGCTGTTGCGGCAAATGGAACAGACCCCCGGCTCCGGACAGTGTAATCATGGCCGTCCAACCTTTATCACGCTTAGCCATGATGATCTGGAAAAGTTATTTGAGCGCCGCTAGCCGGTATATCTGAACAGGCTTATCCGGGCTTTTCCATAATGCCGGCTATCCAGAAACTGATAGCTATCATCCGGTGCCGGCATCTCTGTTTTCTGTGTTTCGATAATAATTAGCGCATCTCTGCCTATTTTATTCTGGGCGTTTAAGGCTGCTAGTGCGGGAATGTAGGCGCCGCTTCCATAGGGCGGGTCGCATATGATGATAGAAGCAGAGGCAGCCTGACTGGTGAAGGGCTGTGTTGCGTCCAGATGATGCAGTGTGACGCGCGCCTGATAGCCCAGCTTGCCGATATTGGCTGTCAATGTCTGGCAGGCCAGCCTGTCTTTTTCGATAAATACCGCATGACCGGCACCACGTGACAATGCCTCAAGCCCGATAGCGCCCGTACCTGCGAATACATCCCAGATAACCGAATCTTCAGATAGCAAGTGGCGGCCAAATCTGCCGCCCTCTAGCAGATTAAACAGCGCTTCTCTGGTTCGCTGGGCTGTCGGGCGTGTATCTCTGCCCTGCAAGCTTGCCAGCCTAGCGCCTCTTTTTTCTCCGCCTATTATGTTCATCTTTATGCTTGTCTGATTGTGATTTGTCAGCTGATGGCTGCTGCCTACGCCGATGTGAGGCAGCTTTGGGGTGTGTTCTGGTCTGCTGTGATGGCCGTCTGTCTGTCCGTCTGTCCGCCTGTTTATCTTTTGGGGGCAGTTTTATCATAAAGGCATCAGCCTGACTGCCTAGCTGTTCTTTCAGGATAGCTGGTTTTACTTCTTCAATGCTGGCTTCTGTCATTTTGCCCAGCTGGAACGGGCCATAGGATAGTCGTAACAGCCGGCTTACCGTATAGCCCAGATGTTCCATGACATGCCTGATTTCCCTGTTTTTGCCTTCTTTTATCGCAATTGTCAGCCATGCATTTGACGGCATCTGCTTATCCAGCCGTGCTTTGATCTCGCCATAATGGATGCCGTCAATCGAGATGCCGTTCGCCAGACGCTCCAGCTTGCCAGCATCTACAATCCCGCGCACCCTGACCCTGTATTTGCGTATCCATGCAGTTGAGGGCAGTTCAAGATAGCGCGCTAGCTCACCATCATTTGTCAGAAGCAACAGCCCCTCTGTATCCAGATCAAGCCTGCCGACCGAAATAAGACGCGGCAGATCATCAGGCAGATGATCATAGATTGTATCTCTGTTTTGCTCATCTTTATTGCTGACAATCAGCCCGCGCGGTTTGTAATATCGCCACAGGCGGGTAGGCTCTGCTGCTGGCAGGGCTTTACCATCAACCATAATGATATCATCTGGCGTTACAGTATGGGCAGGGCTGGTCAATAGCGTGCCATTAACAGTCACTCTGCCATCTGCTATCATGGCCTCTGCCCCCCTGCGAGAGCTGATGCCGGCGCGTGCCATCCGCTTGGCGATGCGCTCTGCCTTTTGGGTGGCATTATTGGGGGTGGGCTGTGTTGCATCTGTCATAGGGCTGGTTTTACGCTAAGGCTAGCCAGTTGGCAAACAAACATTGTGCCGATATATCACAGGCTGATAGACTATCTACAGTCCGGAGCAGATAGCATGACCGAATTTACAGATTATATGGCACTTGCCTTTGAGCAGGCTGAACAGGCATTTGAGGCTGATGAGGTGCCTGTTGGTGCGGTGATTGTCTCTGCGGCAGGCAGGGTGGTAGGGGCTGGCCAGAATCATATGCGACGCCTCAAAGATGCGTCAGCCCATGCAGAAATGCTGGCGATTAAAGATGCGCTCCGGCAAACAGGTCAGGACAGGCTGGAAGGGCATGATATCTGGGTGACGTTAGAACCATGCGCCATGTGCGCTGGGGCTATCAGCCATATGCGGTTTCGCAGGCTATATTTTGCGGCCTATGACAGCAAATCCGGCGCGGTTGACAATGGCCCCTGTCTGTTTCACCAGCCAACCATTCATCATCGCCCCGAAATTATTGGTGGTCTGCAGGATAGGCGTTCAGAGGCGTTACTTCAGCAATTTTTTGCAGCCAAGCGCTAGCTATCGTCAAGCCCCAGAGCTTTTGCAGCAATATCAGTGCGGTAAAACCCTTCAGCCCAGTCAATAGCTGCAACGCCCTGATAGGCGGTTTGCCGGGCTATTTTCGGGTTTTCATCTATCGCCGTAACAGCAAGCACGCGGCCGCCCGAAGCCATAAGCTGTCCTGTGTCATCCTGTGCTGTACCTGCATGAAATACGATACAGCCTGTCTGTTCAGCTAGCCCGATATTTGAAATCCTGCTGCCTTTTTCATATGCACCCGGATAGCCTTTGCTAGCCATAACAACCGTGATCGCCGTGCTGGTCGACAGGCGCAGATTGAAATGTCCAAGCCCGCCCTCATACAGAGTCATCATCGCAGAGACCAGATCAGTCATCATGCGCGGGATGATGACCTGAGCTTCGGGATCTCCAAATCTGCAATTATATTCAATCACCTTTGGCCCGTCATCTGTCAGCATCAACCCGACATATAACACCCCTTTATAGGGCATGTTTTCAGCTTTCATACCCTCACAGACAGGCATGATCACCGAGGTCATTATCTGCGAGATAAGCGCATCTGTTTCAAGCGGTGAGGGCGAGATAGCGCCCATGCCGCCAGTATTCTCGCCTTCATCATTATCAAAGGCACGTTTATGATCCTGAGCCGAGGCAAGCCAGATAGCTGTCTTGCCATCAAGCAGGGCGAATGCAGACATTTCGATACCATGCAGACGTTCTTCAACCACAATTCGTGCAGATGCTTCTGCAAATCTGCCGCCTAGTAGTGACCTGATAGCCTGTTCTGCCTGTGCCAGATCATCGCATACAATCACGCCCTTGCCAGCCGCAAGCCCGTCAGCTTTGATAACAGAGGCACCGCCCAGAGCGCGGGCAAATTCAACTGCATCCTCGGCATTGTCAAAACTCTGCCAGCGCGGTTGCGGTATTGCATGACGCTGGTTGAAATCACGGGCAAATTCTTTTGAGCCTTCCAGCTGTGCTGCGGCGGCAGATGGGCCAAAGCTGGCAATATTGGCCGCATCCAGACTATCTACCAGCCCGTCAACCAGAGGCGCTTCGGGGCCTATTACAACAAGGTCAATCTGCTGGTCTGAGCAGAATGAGATAATTTGCGTATGATCAGCTATATCCAGCGCAACAGCCTCAGCCAGCCTGTCTGTGCCCGGACTGCCGGGGGTGATGAACAGTGCCTCTACCAGCGGTGAGTCTGAAATAGCCCAGCTAAGTGCATGCTCTCTTCCGCCCGAGCCGATAATAAGTATCCGCATAAAATGTTCCCCTTGATAAAGCTGCTGGTTGTGCTGGCAGGCCAGATGGCATTACACAAGACACGTTTTTCAGTTGTGTTAGCCAGTATTGGTCTGGCATAAATTAGCGTGAAAGAACCACCTACGCAACAGCAAGCAAGACAAAGAATGAACCAGGATACAAATGCGCCCTATCTAAGTGTCGCAGAACTTAGTCAGGCAGTTAAGCGGACTGTTGAAACTGCCTTTGATTATGTGCGGGTGAGAGGTGAGATTTCCCAGCCACGTATCCCGGGGTCAGGCCATTTATATTTTACCCTCAAAGATGACAAGCATGCTTTGTCTGCGGTGATGTGGAAAGGTATGGCAAGCCAGCTTTCCATTACCCCTGAAGAGGGGCTGGATGTTATCTGTACTGGCAAGATGACAACTTTTGGCGGACAGTCACGATACCAGATTGTTGTTCAGGATATCGAAATTGCTGGCGAAGGGGCATTGCTGAAACAGCTTGAAGAACGCAAAAGACGGCTGTCACAAGAGGGGCTGTTTGACCAGTCCAGAAAACAGAGCCTGCCATTTTTGCCGCGTGTTATCGGGGTTGTTACCAGTCCCACGGGCGCTGTTATCAGAGATATTCTGCACCGGCTGTCAGAACGGTTTGGTGTGCATGTGCTTATCTGGGGGGTGGCTGTTCAGGGACAGGGCGCGGCCGAGCAGATAGCGGCGGCAATTGACGGCTTTAATCATCCTGACACACACAACAGGCTGGGACGGCCTGATTTGCTGATTGTTGCTCGTGGTGGTGGCTCTTTGGAAGATTTATGGGCATTCAATGAAGAGATTGTGGCACGTGCGGTAGCACGCTCGCAGATACCGCTCATCTCGGCAGTTGGCCATGAAACAGATACTACCCTGATTGATTATGTCAGCGATTTGCGCGCCCCGACCCCGACCGCGGCAGCAGAGCTGGCAACTCCTGTGAAACGTGACATCATCGCCCGGATTGAAGATAATGACACCAGAATGCGGCGCGCTGTCATACGCAGATACGAGACAGCAGACCAGATGCTTCGCGCCACAGCAAGAGGGCTGCTTCATCCGGCTGACCAGATTGGCCGTCAGGGCCAGCGGCTGGATATGGTATGGGCATCGCTGGATAGCCAGCTTCTGAAAATCACCAGCCATCATAGTGCCCGGCTGGCACAGGTAACGCACAGGCTTATATCGCCAGCCCATAAGATTGCCAGCTCTGCCGAGCGTGTTAACAGAGCAGGCGAACAGCTAGGCAGGCATGTCCAGCATGCGGCTGAGCGCGCCTCACGCCGTCTGGGCGAGATGGACAGGCTGTTACAGGCAAATAGCTTTGAGCGGGTTCTGGATAGAGGCTTTGCACTTGTCACAAATGCCGATGGTGTGGCTGTCAAGAAAAGTAGCGAGGCGGCGAAGGGCGCCGAGGTAACGCTGACCTTTGCAGATGCTAAACGTGCTGCCCGTCTTGACCCTGACGCCAGCGTTACAGGTGGCGGAAGCGTGCCGCCCGCCCCGAAGCCATCTGTGCCCTCATCAGATAAAAAACGCACGCCTGTATCTGCCTCAACCCAGACAGAATTATTCTGAATTTATGCTGGCAGGCATATCTTTGCCCCATCGCCTATGTGGCCATAACCATAAAGACGGCATGTCCGTGATCCAGCCTTCAATCTCTTTATTGATATATGTTGCCAGCCTGATGGTCTCTTTATCAATGTCCGCCTTGCGTTTTACAGCCAGCGCAGGCGAGATGCTGACCGTGATATGTGCGCTGTTATGCCGTGTTACTCTGGCAAGGTAGATTGGCTTATCTTGTTTCAATGCAACTCTGATATGGCTAATGGCTGTCTGTGCAGGATGGCCAAAAAACGGAATGCTTATGCCTTCCCGCAATTGCTGGTCAACAAGCATCAGCATAAAGCCGTTTTTGCGCAACGTCCTCAGCATCCCCAGACTGGCCTCGCGCCCCTTTTGATAAATATCTGCACCAGTAACAGCCGCGCGGCGGCGAAAGGCCAGATTGGCATAGGGATTATTCAATGGGCGGTAAATAAGCCCGACAGGCACATCTGCTTCTGCGCCCAGCATTGATAAAGCTTCCCAGTTTGCCAGATGGGCACCAATAATAATTCCGCCCTGTGTTCTATCCAGATGTTCGATGCCCTCAAAGCTGATGCGCGAAGATGCCAGCATCCTGTCAAGATGCATATATTCGCCGACATTTCTACCCAGATTATCCCACATGTTTGTGGCGATTGCCTCTGCTTCTGATTTGTCTTTATCAGGGAAGGCAATACAGAGATGCAACAATGTCCTGCGATGCCAAGCTGTATAGGGGCCTATCAGCCGGAACAGCCCTGCCATCATCCCGCTCGCAACCGGTATCGGCAGAAGCCGCAATATGCCCAGAAGAACAAATAGCAATACACATTCCAGTGGCCAGATGACAAGTTTGAATATCAGGCTCAGCGGCGCACTGCGATAGGACATAGACATTATCTGTGTGTCCTTTTCATCTGAATCTTTTCATGGATACGCGCTAGTAATGAGGCGAATGCATCTGGCTGAAACTGCATGGTAACAGCAATTACCGAAACACGTTCTCGCCAGTCTGGCGGCAATCTTATCCAGTCTTTCCGGGTTGTCACCAGTTCGGCTCCAAAATTCTGTGCATCGGCAAACAGCCTGTCCAGATCAACAGCGCTATAGGGGTGATGATCAGCAAAGCCCGACTGTTTGACCAGATCAACGCCCAGCCCTTCAAGCATCCGGAAAAACCGAACAGGATTGCCAATACCGGCAAAGGCCATAATGCGTTTACCTGCCAGCCTGTCAATCTGCGCCGCATCAGGCTCAAGCCTGCCCTCAATACATAGCAGGTCAGGCGGTAATTTCTGTGAAATTGAGGTGTCATCTGCGCCATTGAAAATCACTGCATCCAGCCTGTCAATTGCACCGGATAGGCTCTGGCGTAGCGGGCCTGCGGGAAACAGCATACCGTTCTGGGTGCCTCTCTGGCCGTCAAATACGGCAATTTTCATATCCTGTGCCAGCCATGGATTCTGCATACCATCATCCATAATGATCACATCAGCATCTGTCTGGCGTTCGATAAACTGGGCACCGATGGCCCTGTCAGCAGCTACCACAACCACAAAATTATCACTTAGCATCAGCGCTTCATCACCAATATCAGATGCATCATGAAGGGCAGGATCGCAAATTAACGGCCCTTTCAGCCTGCCGCCATAGCCGCGGCTGAGAATGACAGGCGTTAAATTAGCTGCCTGTAATGCTGTACATAACACCGAGACAAGCGGTGTTTTGCCTGTGCCACCTACCGTGATATTGCCTACACAGATGACAGGCAGGGCACTGTGATAGGGGCGCGCAAAGGCAGAACGAAGTGCTGTCAGTCCGGCATAAAGCGCGCTGGCAGGCGATAAAAGCCACGCCATCAGGCCTCGTCTGTTCCAAAATTCCGGTGATGAAAACATAATGATATTACTATGTCAGAGATTTTAGCATTTTGCTTGCGATTTTTTCGGCTTCAAGATAGCGCGCATCAAGCGCAGTTTTTGCTGCCTTCAGGGCTGTATCTGTCAGAACAGCTGTGTGTGTCTCAAAGCATTTGTGAAGATGCTCAAGTGCCTGAGTAAGTGCTGCCAAATCGTCAAGTTGCGTTAGCATATCTGTAGCGGACAGCGCTTCAATTTCTGCCCTGTTTTTATCATTAAACCTGCCTGTCAGAATAGGCACAGAAGCACGCGCCGCCTCAAGCGGGTTATGCCCGCCCCTGTCAACAAAACTTGCGCCCAGAATAATCACATCTGAAACCGCATACAGGCTGTCCATTTCGCCCATACTGTCACAGATAAATATATCATCGCCGGCGGCAGGCATCTGCTGTTTGCTTCGGCAGGGCGGCTGGCCAAAGGTTGCGGATATCTGTCTGCCACGTTCAGGATGGCGGGGCGCGATTATCAGTAAGGCTTTTTTCTCGTCCAGCAGCGTTTTGCAGGCAGAATGGATAAGCACCTCTTCTCCTTCATGGGTAGAACTGGCAAGAATGACCATGCGCCCTGAGGCTGCTTCTGCCAATCCTGCTGTCAGTGCGAGGTCTGTTTCAAGCTGTTGCGGCGGCAATTTTAGCGTGTTTGACAGGCTGATTCTGGTTGTGTGTTCGGCATTGCCAAAGCCTGAGGCAAGCGCTTCAAACTGTGTTTTCTGTTCTGCATCTATGCAGAAAATCTGTTTCGGTGCCGAAAATAGCGTATGGGCAAGCATAGGCTGGTCACGCCAGCGTGCAAAGGCAGAGGCAGAAAGTTGTGATGACGCAAAATAGATATCAACCCCCCTGTCTCTGGTGCAGCAGACCAGATGAGGCCAGAAATCAGATTCAACAAAAATAGCCATATCCGGCTGCCAATATGACAGGAAATTCTGCACCCAGCCTTTTACATCTAGCGGCTGATAGGCATGGATATAGCTGTTATCTGTACTGGCAAGGCGGGCTAGCTGTTGTGCCGAGCTATGCGTGTTGGTGGTAATCAGGATGGTGCAGTCTTTTTTCTGTGCCCTGATTTGCTTTGCCAGCAGACGGGCGGCAACAGCCTCACCAACAGAAACGGCATGTATCCAGATTACTCTGCCGTCTGGCCGGCTTTGCCGATAGCCAGAACCAAAGCGCTCTGACAGGCGGCCTGCCTCTTCTTTGCCGCGAAGATAGCGGATATAGACAAACGCCCGTAACAGAGGAGATAACAGGCGCATCATAAATCCATATTGCCGAAGTGATATCCCTCTCATTGGCTAGCCATCTGTCTGTCTGTCTCTGCAAGATGTGTATTCAGCACCTCTTCCAGCATCTGCCTCTGTGCCTCTATCTTTTGTTTATCTCTGGTTTTTTCAAGATAGACAGGCTCTCCCCATCTAATAAGCCCTGTGCTGAAGGGGCGCGGAATACGGGTTTTGTCCCAGCTAGACAGATGCCAGCAGTTAGGTGTGTGCCATGCAACCGGTATAATAGGCGCATCGGCAAGATGGGCTAGTCCTACAGCGCCATGGGCAAGATGTCTGGCAGGCCCTCTGGGACCATCAGGGGTGATAACAGCGCATCGTCCCGTCTTCACTTCTCTTAGCATCTGGCGCATGCCGGACAGGGCATTTCTGTTACTGCTCCCCCAGATAGGACGCAGACCAAAATAGCGCACGGCATGGGCAAGGATACGGCCATCCGGATGAGGTGATTGCAGGGCAGAAGATGGCTTTGGCAGAAATGCCGGCATCGCGAAAATATGTTCATGCCAGAAAATAATTACAGGCTGCCTGCCAGAAGCCAGCAGGCTATTCAGCGCGTCCCTGTTCTGTTCTGTCCATCTCATGCTCCGCATAATCACAAACATAATCATCGCCAGCACAAAGCTGGTGATAAACAGGCCAATTCTGGTTCTGATAAACTGTTTGATTCGCATAAAGCTCGGGCCAACTTCTTGTCGGGAATTCCTGTTATAGAGAATAACCTGATATTCAGGAAGCATAAACCGCAGTTTTTTATTGCCTGTTTTGCTGTAATTGTGCGCCGGAATGTGATAATCGGTAAAGGCCATGCATCTAATAAAGATACAGTTTGACATGCGATATTGCGCCCAGATATGACTGAGACCCGCACATCCACCAACACCGCAGAAGATAGCGCGGCACGCGCCATCTATCGCCGTCTGTTTTCAGACTGGATCGCAGGCTATAAAAAACAGATTGCGCTGATTTTTCTGTTGATGGTGATCGTTGCCATTTCAGGGGGAGTATATCCTGCGCTGATCAGCCATATTTTTGACAGGCTGGACGGCGCCACAGACCCTGCCTTTTACAGCCCTTTTCTGGGCGATAGTCTGGTGGTGATACCGGCGCTGATTATCATTACGGCCAGCATTAAGGCCGTGGCGATGTATTTTCAGGTATTGAATGTCAATGCGCTTGCGCTGAAGCTGACAACCGCACTTCAAAAACAGATGATGGCACATCTGATAGAGGCTGATCTCAGCCATCATGCGCATGAACCCTCAGGCAATCTGATATCACGTATCATGAATGATCTGAATCTGGTCAGAGAGGCAGTTGTCAGACTGGCAAATAATCTGGTACGTGACATGCTGACAGCGCTGGTGATGATAGGGGTGATGTTCTGGTTTAGCTGGCTGTTATCCCTGCTTGTGCTCGCGGTCTATCCGCTTGCCATGCGGCCGATAATTCTAATCGGTAACAGACAGCGCAAAGCGTCAGCCTCGCTACAGGTGCATATGGGCAAGGTTACCAGCCTGCTGGCTGAATCTCTCCAGGGTATCCGCATGATCAAGGCCTATCAGCTTGAAGATGCTGAAAAAAAACGTTCAGCCCGCGCCTTTGATACATTATATGATCAGCTTGTCGGCCTACTGGCAGGGCGGGCACGAGTTGACCCGATTCTGGAAGCACTTGGCGGTGTGGCTATCGCGGGTGTTATCGGGGTTGCGTCATGGCAGGTAGCTTCAGGGCAGATGAAAACATCAGATGTTATCGGCTTTATCACAGCGCTGGTGATGCTGGTGCCACCTGTACGCGCCATTGGCACGCTAAATGCTGTCTCTCAGGAAGGAGCCGCGGCCCTAGAGCGTATTTTCGGGCTTCTGGACAGGCAAAATGATATTACAGACAAACCAGATGCGCACCCATTCAGCCCGGCGCATGCAGAGATCAGTTTCAAAGATGTCAGCTTTCATTATGGCGACAAGGCGATTTTAAGCCAGATTGACTTTACGGTGAAGGCTGGCCAGACAGTCGCGCTAGTAGGCCCCAGCGGGGGTGGCAAATCTACTATTCTGAACCTGATTCCCCGGTTTTTCGATGTTGATGGTGGCAGGGTTGCGATTGACGGGGTAGATGTAAGAGATATACCGATGGGCGATCTTCGCGGGGCGATTGCGCTGGTCGCACAGGATGCGGTGCTGTTTGATGATACAATTGCCGCCAATATCGGATATGGACGGGCAAATAGCACCCAACAAGACATAAAAACAGCAGCAAAAACAGCCGCAGCAGATGAATTTATCTCAGAATTGCCAGAGGGGTTTAACACCCAGGTAGGCGAGCGTGGCGGCCGGCTATCAGGTGGCCAGAAACAGCGTATTGCAATCGCCAGAGCAATGGTACGAAATGCACCGATATTATTGCTGGATGAGGCTACAAGCGCGCTGGATGCCCATGCTGAAGGTCAGGTGCAACAGGCCATAGACAGGCTTTCTGAGGGCAAAACCACCATCATCATTGCCCACAGGCTGGCCAGCATCATGCATGCAGACAGGATTCTGGTGATAGATGACGGGCGGATTGTCGAGCAGGGTAGACATGCCGAATTGCTTGCGGCAGGCGGGCTATATGCACAGCTATGTGCCTTGCAGAATATTTCTGGCTAGCAGGATTACAGGCAATTAGAGCGGTGTGTTATTCGCGGTTAAGCAGGTCATCTACCAGCCTGTTCGCCCAGCCTTTTGCCCTGAATTCTGCCTGTAATTGATCGGCATCATAGATATTATCTACCCAGTCAAAAAACGCCATACCCTGTTGCTGATAGGGCTGATAGGCAAGCAGAAACGCATCCAGAACGCCTGTTTTCGCCTGACTGACATGCAGATATGGCCAGAATTTTAGCTGTTGAAGCGCGATGTTGACAGGCGCATCTTTCATCATCACCAGATAAAGCGCAGACATGATGCCTGCTCTGTCAGCCCCTGATTTGCAATGTAGCAGGGCAGGGGTGGTAATGGTGTGAAACAGCTCGGCCGTGGCATGAAGCATAGGCTTGTCAGGTGCGGCGCGCGATCTGGCGGTAAAATCGACCAGCGTCAGCCCTGTTTTGTGACAGGCTTCGGCCTCAAGCCGCCAGCCGCCATCATCACGCTCACCACGCAGATTTATAATGGTGTTGATACCTAGCGTAGCACACTGTTTTATCCGCGCAGGTGTTGGCTGGTTGCTGCGCCACATATGGCTGTCTATCTGGTGCAGATTATGCCAGCGAAGCCGCAAGAATCCGTGATCCTTCAGCATCAATTCAGTCCAGTCGGCCAGCCCGCGCCTTGGGTGGGCGGGGCTGTTCTGCGGTAGATGCATCCGGTATGCGCTCATCTTGGCCTAGGCACCTGCTACCATTAGTGAGGGAATAAACAGCGTAGGCGCAGAGATAGACTGGGTCATGTCACTGTCATTGCCAGCCACCATTGAGGCAAAAATATCGTTCAGATTGCCTGCAATTGTGGCCTCTGAAGCTGGCCAGCCTATCTTGCCATTTTCAATCCAGAAGCCGGCCGCACCTCGTGAATAGTCGCCTGTTGTCATGCTGATTGAGCTACCCATCAGCTCGGTCACGAAAAATCCATCTTTGATGTCTGCTATCAGCTCGGCTGTCTCAATATCTGTATCTGCAATATAGAAATTTGATACAGACGGGCCGGGCGGGCCAGATAGAGACCGGCTGGCATTGCCTGTCGGGGTCATGCCTAGCTGGCCAGCACTGGCGAGGTCAAGAAGCCAGCCTGTAAGCACGCCCTGATCTACAAGATTGCGCTGGGCAACAGGCAGGGTTTCGCCATCAAACAGGCGCGAGCCGCTCGCCCTGTCTCTTAGCGGGTCATCAATGATATTGATCTGCTCTGAGGCAATTTTTTCCCCCAGCCTGTCTTTAAGAAAGCTGGTGCCCCGCGCGATGGCCGCGCCATTTATCGCACCTGCCAGATGGCCGGCAATTGATCGCGAGATGCGGGTGTCAAAAATCACAGGATAGCTGCCTGTCTGCGGCTTGCGTGCACCCAGTCTGGAAAGGGTGCGCTGTGCTGCATTTTTTCCAACCTCGGCAGGGTCTTTCAGATCTTCTGCAAACACTGCCGAGCTATAATCATAATCGCGTTCCATCTGGCCATTCTGTTCAGCCAGTACGACAGCAGAAAAACCAAAGCTGGAACGCTCATATTCGGCAGAAAAGCCTGTTGAGGTGGCGATTAATATCCGGCTTTTGCTTGCCGAGGCTGACCCGCCATCCGAATTTGTGATGCCGTTTGTTTCAAGCGCGGCTGTTTCACATTGCAGCGCCATCTGTGTCAGCGCCTCAGACGATAGCTCGGTTTCATCGCAAATCGCAATATCCGGCAGGGTTCTGGCCTGCTCATCTTCTGAGGCTAGCCGTGCGAACGCATCTTCGGGTGCTGCGCGTGCCATCGCCACCGCACGGGCAACAATATCGTCAATATTCTGCCTGTCTAGCTGGCCAGTTGATACAGCCGCATTCTGTTTGCCGCAAAATACCCTGAGCCCAAGCTGATAATCTTCAGCCCGCTCGGTTGATTCCACTTTGCCCAGCCGCACCTGAATATCGGTGCTATCGCCGGTGATAAAGGTTATGTCGGCACCATCTGCCCCCGCGGCGCGTGCCGCCCTGAGCGCATAGTCTACAATGTCATGTTCTGAATCTGTCATACTTCTTGAGATAATACGCATGCTGCCAATATGCAACCGCTTGCATTGAGATTGTTTGGTGTTTATGTGTATCTGTATGAATGGATATCAGATATTTATCGATGGCGCGGCTGGTACAACAGGCCTTCAGGTTCAAAACAGACTTGAAGCCCAGCCTGATCTTGCCCTGATTGTGCTAGATGATGCAGACAGAAAAGATGATGCCATACGTGCTGATGCGATGGCTGCAGCTGATGTAACTATCTTGTGTCTGCCAGATGAAGCCGCAAAACAGGCCACCGGCACCGCAAGGAAGCTATCTGCGCGGCTGATAGATGCCTCAACAGCGCATCGTATTGACCCCGGCTTTATTTATGGTTTTGCAGAATTGCTCAAAGATGGCGAGCGCCAGATTGCCGAAGCTCAATATGTCAGCAATCCCGGTTGCTATCCAACTGGTTTTCTGGCACTGGTGCGACCGCTGATTGAGGCTGGCTGGCTGTCGGCGGATGCGATGCTGCATGTGCCTGCGGTATCTGGCTATTCTGGTGGTGGCAAAGCAATGATTGCACAATATGAAGCTGGTAATGCGCCTGCCTATGGCAGTTACGGGCTTAATCTGGCACATAAACATCTGCCTGAGATGACACAGCATGCCGGTCTGTCCAATGCGCCCCTGTTCCTGCCTTCGGTGGGAAATTTTGCGCAAGGCATGCTGGTGAGCGTTATGCTGGATAAATCCTATCTTTCCAAAGCTGTGAGTGTAGATAATATCAAAGAGCTATATCAGACACGTTATCAGGCAGACAGGCTGATTACTGTTGGCACAGATAACGAGCTGACAGAAAATGGTTTTCTGGCAGCAGATGCCCTTGCCGGCACTGACAGGCTGGAATTATTCGTGTTTGCCGATAGTCAAAATGACAGGCTGGTGCTAACTGCAAGGCTGGATAATCTTGGCAAGGGCGCATCAGGCGCGGCGGTGCAGAATTTGAATCTGATGCTTGGGCGTGATATGCTGGCTGGCCTTTCCGTATAATCAGCTAGCTAGTATATGTATCAAAATGATAAAAATTCCTGTCATGACCATGAAAGAGCGCGCCCTCAATTATCCCTATGAGGCGCCGGCAGGCAGTTTTCTGATCTCTGGCGGCTATTGCCGTGACCTGCCAGATAGCTATGGGTTTGATGACAGGGTAGGGGTGTTATCTGTTGGTTCTAACAGAGCGCCAGCCCAGCTATATCGCAAATTTGGTGAAGATGCAGACATTCCCGTGACGGCTGTCAATATCCATGGATGCGATATTGTGCATGTAGCAAATCTTGCGCCCTATGGTGCTGTGCCCTGTTCTGCCTTTCCCTGTGACGGGGTGGTGGCACCACTTAATATTGCGTGGCTGACGAAAAGCCAGCTCGCCATCATGCATGAAACAGAATCTCTGGGTGTGGCCTATGAGTTTGTCGAATGGGATTGCCGGCAGGTCGAACATCTTCATCCAAAGGCGGTTGACAGGCTATTTGGATATGCCAGCCTTGCAGGTGCGCTTGGATATGGCACAGAAGAGCCTGTTGCGCTTCAGGCCATCAAAAGCCAGAACAGGCAGTTTACGGCGATCAGCCAGACAGAGGCGCTTTCTCATTTATTTGCCAGCTATGCAGGCGATATCGCACAGTTTGATCTTTGGCTTGAAAGATGCCAGCAAGATAGCCAGTTCAGAGATGATGTGGTTGACCAGCTGGCGGACAGTGCGATAGCCGCATCAAATCCGCCATGGCAGGCCGTGCCACCGGATATTGACGGGGTGTTTAGCCACTAAGCTGGCTGGCCAGAAAGCCTGCACTCAGGATAAGACCGCAATTCCGGTTTGAGACAAATAGCCTGCGCGCTGTCTGCGGTGCATCAGCCGATATATGCCGCATTTGCCAGATGAAATGACAGCCTGCCCCCGCCAGCCCTGCCAGCCAGATACCAGCCCCTATCATTAGATAAAATCCTGTCGCCCATAATATCAGCGCAGATAGATAGGCCAGCCCGACACCAGCTTTAAGGTGCCTGCCAAGGCCAATCGCAGACGATTTCACGCCGGATTGTATGTCATCTGCGATATCCTGAATGGCATAGATTGTATCATAGCCAAATACCCAGCAGACAGTCCCTGCATAGACAACCAACAAGGCTGGTTCTGGCAGTTGCATCATAACAGCAGCATAGGCAGTAGGGGCCGCCCAGCTAAAGGTCAGCCCAAGTACAATTTGCGGGAAATAGGTAACTCGCTTGGCAAGCGGATATAAAATCACAAGCGGGGCAGAGGCGATACCAACCAGCCATGAGATAGGCGGAAGCTGAAGCAGAACCGCAACAGAAATACAGGTCAGAATACATAAAAACAGCCCTGCCTGTCCCATCGTCATGGTACCTGCCGCAAGTGGGCGCTGGGCTGTTCTGGCAACCCGCCTGTCAATATCCCTGTCCCACATATCATTTATCACACACCCCGCACCGCGCGTGGCGATGCCGCCTATCATGAATAATGCCATAATTCCTAGTGCCGTGCTGGCAGACGGCGCTAATGCGGCGGCAACCCACCAGCCGGGCAAAATTAGAAGCCACCAGCCAATTGGCCTGTCCAGACGCGCAATGATAATATAAGGATGCAGATATTGCGGAAATATCTGCCAGATGCCAGACAGGCTGATGTCACCAGCCTCTGCGGAATTGGGTGTTTTGCCATGCTGCCCTGTCATGGCCTATCTATGGCATGTTCGGCACCACAATGCAAAGCCTCCGAATAACAGTTGATCTATGGCCGATTGCTTGCTAACCCCTTAACGTGATGGCAAATGAATATACTCCTTCAATCAGGCTATATGTAACAGACGGGCTGGCAACAGGTGCCACCATCTGTCTGGATGCAGACCAGAGCCATTATCTGATAACGGTAATGCGCCAGAAACAGGGCGGGGTGGTTGAGCTGTTTAACGGGCGTGATGGCAGCTTTTTTGCCAGTATTGAGACTGCCCACAAAAAAGCTGCACGGCTTGTCTGCGCCGAACAGCATCGCCGCCAGCATCATGGTGCTGATCTGTGGCTGATATTTGCGCCTGTCAAACGCACAAGGCTGGATTTTATGGCCCAGAAGGCAACCGAACTTGGTGCCAGTCTGATCTGGCCCTGCCAGACAGATTATACTCAGGTAGGCCGCGTAAATACAGACAGGCTTGAGGCAAATGCAATAGAGGCGGCAGAACAGTCAGCCCGGCTGGATATTCCCGAATTGCGGCCATTCCGGAAACTGGATGCTATTCTGGCAGACTGGCCTGATGACAGGGTGATTATTTTCTGTGACGAGCTGGCAGCAGGACGCAAATGGCCTGAATCAGACCTATCATCTGTATCGTTTGGCAAGGCAGCTATTCTGATAGGCCCCGAAGGCGGATTTTCTGCCCGTGAGCGGGATTTATTGATGGCTAGAGACAATATTATCCGCCTGTCTCTTGGCCCCAATATTCTGCGTGCAGATACAGCGGCCTTGTCTGCGCTGACACTTTATCAAGCTTTTTGCGGCGACTGGCTTGAAACATCGCCCTAACATACAAATATATACATAACATCCGGTATTTTCGGGTGTCATGGCAATTTTACGGATCGGCTCTCTATCATGCCTGACAATAACTCTCTGCATATGCAACCCATCACGCAAAAATCGCAGATGGTGGACTGGCTTTCTGGCCAGGCAAAACCGCCTTCACAGTGGCGAATTGGCACCGAGCATGAAAAATTTCTGTTCCACAAACAAGATAACCGGCCTGTCGGATATGAGGGCGCGCGCGGTATTGAAACTATCCTGAACCGCCTTCAGGCCGAATATCAGATGGCGCCGATTATGGAGAAAGGCCAGATTATCGGCCTGAAAGATAATCAGGGCGGCTCAATCACATTAGAGCCTGGCGGACAGCTTGAGCTATCTGGTGCGCCGCTTGAAAATCTGCATCAGACCTGCAAGGAAACAGGCACACATCTGAAACAGATGAAACATGTAATATCTGATCTCGATATCGGCATGCTGGGGGTAGGATTTCAGCCAGTATGGGGCAGAGATGATATTTCATGGATGCCAAAGGGTCGCTATAAGATCATGCGCGAATATATGCCGAAGCGCGGTAATCTGGGGCTGGATATGATGCTGAGGTCATGTACGGTGCAGGTGAATTTGGATTATGCCGATGAGCAGGATATGGTGCGCAAATTCCGCACCTCGCTTGCCCTGCAACCGGTGGCAACTGCCCTGTTCGCCAATTCACCCTTTAAGGATGGCAAGCCGTCAGGGCTAAAATCTACTCGTGCGCATGTCTGGACAGATACAGACCCTGACAGATGCGGAGTGCCGCCAATTGTCTTTGATAGCGGCTTTGGCTATGAAGCATGGATAGACTATATCCTTGATGTGCCCATGTATTTTCTGCATCGCGGTGAAGATTATGTTGATGTATCAGGGCTATCCTTTGCAGATTTTATGGCTGGCAGGCTGAAAGGGTTTGAAGGCCAGTATCCCTCACTTCATGATTTTGAAGACCATATCACCACCGCCTTTCCCGAAGTGCGGCTGAAAGGCTATCTTGAGATGCGCGGCGCAGATAGCGGCTCATGGAATAATATCTGTGCACTGCCCGCCTTATGGGTAGGTGCATTATATGATGATGAGGCATTGTCACGCGCGGAAGAGCTGGTAGCCGGCATTACAGCAGACGATGTTGAAAATGCACGCCATAGTGCTGCAACAGACGGGTTGGCCGGAAAATTTGGTGATCATCTGATGATAGATATCGCGCGGCAATTTGTGGATATAGCCTCTGACGGGCTGAAAGCACGTGCCAGACTGGATAGCAGTGGCACTGACGAGCGCGGTTTTCTGTCTCCGCTCAAAACCATTTTGAAGACAGAACAGACAAATGCCGATCTTATGCTTGCCGCCTTTGACGGTGAGTGGCAGGGTGATATTCACAAGATATTTGTGCATCACGATTTTTAATCCTGTTTGAAAATCTAACCATCTAGCTGGAACAGGGTTATGGCCAGTCTGCTTATCATTGTGTTTGTGAATTTTATCGGCATTGGCGCGCTGATCCCTGTTCTGCCATTTACTGTTGTTGATCAGTTTGGCTATTCTGCAACAGTGATGACTGCGCTTCTGGCCAGCTTTTCGCTTGCCATGTTTATTGCCAATCCGGTGCTGGGCAGGCTGTCTGACAGATATGGCAGAAAACCGATTTTGGTATCGGCGCTGGCTGTGAATATGGCCGCCCATATCTGGTTTGCGCTATCAGATGATATTGTCAGCCTGTTTATTGCGCGGATACTGGCCGGGCTGGCAGCAGGCAATATTGGCGTGATTCAGGCCATTATCACAGATTCAAGCAGTCCGGATAGCCGTGCCAAAATAATGGGCATGCTGGGGGCGGCGATTGGCGCAGGTTTTGTGCTTGGCCCTGCATTGGGCGGGGTGTTAAGCAGTTTTGGCACAGGGCCAGCCCATCAGGTGCCATTTCTGGTAGCGGCAGGCTTTGCGGCATTTGCGTGCCTGCTGGCAACCAGACTTCGCGAGACAGCCGCAATAGAGCCATCCTCTCACCCAGAGGGCGCTACTGCCTCTGCATCAAAAAGCCGGCAATGGCAGTTGCTTTTGCGGCCATCTGTGCTGGTATTTGCAGTGGCATTTTTCTGTCTGAATCTGTCTTTCGCGCAGGTTGAGGCAACCCATGTTCTGCTGCTACGCGATTTATTGTCATTTGATGCAGTTAAGACCGGCTGGTTCTTTGCCTATATCGGCGTGATGATTATTATTGTACAGGGCGGGCTGATAGGCAGGCTGGTCGCCAGATATGGCGAGCGGACGATTATACTCTGCGGCATTGGTCTGTTATGTGTCGGCCAGATATTGACAGCAACGCTGGCATCAAGCCTGTTTTCAGATGCGGCCGGATTGCTGGCCTATGTGGTCGGAGTGACAGCGCTGATATGTGTTGGATTTGCTCTTACCAACCCGACCCTGTCTGCGGCTTCATCTCATATCGCGTCCGAGACAGAGCGCGGTTCTGTGCTGGGGGTTGTTCAGGGCTGCGGCTCATTAGGTCAGGTGTTCGGGCTGACGCTGGCAGGGCCGTTCTATCATCTAGGTGGCGGCACCATGTCTTTTGGATTCGGAGCTCTTATCGCCGCCATATTGCTGGTGCTGATAGTCGTTAATGCCTCTATCATGCGCAGCAAACAGGCGCGGACAGGTGCCTTCTAGGCTGTACCGCCAACGGTTATGCCACCAATTTTCAGCGTAGGCTGACCTACACCCACAGGCACAGACTGGCCAGCCTTGCCACATGTGCCAACCCCTCTGTCAAGGCGCATATCATTGGCAATCATGGTAATTTTTGACATCGCATCAGGCCCGTTGCCTATCAGGGTGGCGCCTTTCACAGGTGCGCCAATCTTGCCATTTTCAACCAGATAGGCTTCCGAGGCAGAGAACACAAATTTGCCAGAGGTAATATCTACCTGTCCACCGCCGAAATTGGCGGCATAGATACCTTTTTTCATAGATGCGAGTACTTCTTCAGGGCTGTAATCACCATTTTCCATAAAGGTATTTGTCATCCGCGGCATGGGCAGATGGGCATAGGATTGGCGCCGGCCGTTTCCTGTGGCATCAACCCCCATCAGTCGCGCATTCTGCCTATCCTGCATATAGCCTTTCAAGATACCATCTTCTATCAGCACATTTCTGGCCGAAGCACTGCCTTCATCATCTATGGTTATTGAGCCTCTTCTGTCGGCGATGGTGCCGTCATCTACAACTGTCACAC
>WTJO01000193.1 GCA_011524805.1 Alphaproteobacteria bacterium | reverse complement strand
TTTCAACTCGGCACCAATAAAGGTTGAATCACTCATCACCGCCTCTATTTTCGACATTCAGAAGTGGCAATTCTACCATCTCGTCAGAGGTAGCCCCCTCCCAGTTATGCAAAATATGACAATTTAGTGCCGCGCCTCTATCCATCTGCAATGCACCATATTCAATCTCGCCAGAAATACGCGCTGTTTTCATCAGCCAAACACTGCGTGCATTCAGCCTGCCCTTAAATTCGCCATGCACCACACATAGCCCGATTTCGGCATTGCCTGTAATATGGCCTGAATCGGCAATTTCAAGCGTATCTGCAATCACGTCAGCTTTGACAATGCCATGCACTTCCAGAATTGAAGCCGGACTGATATAGCCAGAAAAGCGCGCCCCTGCGCCGATAACAGATTTCTGACTGCCAATTGGGGTTGGATCACTCATCGTCTGATATATCCGGCTTGCCAGATATGGCTGGCTGGCTTTTCTGATTAAACTGGCCTTCTACCTGTGCGCCTGTTTCAATCTGGATGGTGGTGTAGTGAAGCGATCCTTTTACTACCGCTGTAGACAGGATAACCAGCCTGTCTGCGGTGATATCGCCAATGACAGTGCCGGCGATAATTGCCGAACGTGCAGTTATCTGGCCATTGATGCTGGCAGTATCTGTCACTGTGACCTCGTCAGCAGAAATATCGCCATCCATTTCACCGCCAAACCCGATGGCTTCGTCAGCGTCTATCTTGCCAGTGATTCGGATATTTGCACCGATCTGGCCTGTCATAGCGTTGGAAATATCGCCTGATTGTCTGTTTTTAAACATGATAATGCTACCAATCTGCTATTTTTTCAGCATTTTTATATTTTTATAAAGAAAAAGTCCCAACGTGACTCAACAACCTACAATAAATTATATTATGCTAATCTATAGCATAAGAATACCGAGTCACTATGCAAATTTCCAGATTCTGGTCGTTAGCATAGCCATATAGGGCGGTAAAAGCTGAATCACTTAGTGTGGAATGGAAAGACAGTAGATGATTGTCGATGTGATAGATATTCGCAAACGTATTCAGAAGGTCAGAAATGACGTGTCGAATGCTGTGCTTTCCAGACAGCTTCCCGAAGTGGCGTCTGAGCAGGTGAATGCAGATGTGACGCTGGAATTTGTGCCGTCACCAGATAGCGCAGATACCGAGCAAAGTAAGTTGCCGCTAGGTCTGCCCGAGGTGTCTGATGCCATCCCCCAGCAGACTAAACAGGCGCATAGAGCCATTACCGATATCGCATCCATGCCGTCATTTAACCTGAATGTGACAAACAGACATTCAAGCAGATTATTGATCGGCTTAATCGCCATGCAGCTTCTGACGAACCTTATTCTGGTTGCAGTGCTTATTGTGAAATAGCCATGGTGGCATGGCCATGGCAGGCAGGTGCTGAATGATTTCACATCTTAAATCGCTATTGATACAGTCTTTACCGCCACTGCGTAATGGTAATGATGCGCAGATGCGGTTTGCGACAACTGAGCGCTTTGCCGGCATGCGTGAGCGCCGCTATCTGTTTCTTACCTCGTCAGGGCCGGTAGAAATAGCGCTACGCCCCTTCCATATTTTTCGGGCAGCGACAGCGTTTATGCTGCTGTCGGTATCAGGCACATGGATGATTATGACCTATGGCAATAATATCAAAACCGCCATTCCGTCTATTGAACTGGCCTCTATCCTGTCTGTTGTTGACCGCATTTCCCTGCCAGCCATCTTCGAGCAGACCGAAACAAGCGTTCCTGCGATTGCCGATATTGATACAGCCGATAGCTCACTTGCCGCCAGCCCACAGCTAGATAACTTAGATACATTCCCACCCCAGCAAGCAGATATATCAGTAGATAACTCACGGGCAGATAATTTGATGGCTGATCTTGACCAGCCAGCACCAAATAATCTGGCAATTCTGGCCACCCCGCGAACTTTGCAGGCTCAGCCTGTGCCACTGCCCGAAGTGGCTAGCAATGCTGCCCCAAAGAGCGCAACCCCGCCTATTGCAGTTGGAACTGTGCCAGCGATAGTGCGGGCAGAACCGCTAGATACAGAATTTGTCGGCTTTGACGGGATAAAAAACCCCACTAT
>WTJO01000121.1 GCA_011524805.1 Alphaproteobacteria bacterium | reverse complement strand
GCACCGGTCTCCAAAACCGGGGGCTGGGGGTTCGAGCCCCTCCACTCCTGCCATTTCTGCTTCTTCTCTGACATATACACACCCCGCACCGCAAGATGCTGCTGGTCACTTGAAATGTGCTGGCAGCTATGCTGGACGGGGCAAAGATTTTTTTTTCAAACCTGTTTTGATAAATCTGCTAGTCTGATGACAGGCAGGGAGACAAAAGATGGATGAACTCAACACACGCTACAGCGCATCATGGCTTAGTGATGATTTGAAGGAAGATGAATTGCTGTCGCGGTTCAGAGCGCAGCTAGCGCGCATAACAAGCCCCGATGATGCTCCGCAGGCAGAAGATATTATCCATAATATTCCTGTCTATGCAGGCGATACGGTGCGGACGGCGGCACAGGATAGCGCACAGCGTAAGGCGTTACTGGCCGAATGGACAGATATTTTTGGCCATGGCGCAGGGGTGTTTGCGATCCGCAATGCGATGGATGATCTAGCCGTGCTTGACAGGGCAACAGCCATTTTTACCAGCATAATCGAGGCTGAAAAATCAGGTTCAGCTGGCGGCGGAGATCATTTTGCCAAGGCAGGTGCAAATGACCGTATCTGGAACGCGCTTGAAAAGCACTGTCTGGCAGACCCTGAAAATTTTGCAGCCTATTATGGTAATGATACGGTTGCCATGGCGTCCGAAGCATGGCTTGGTCGCGGCTATCAGGTAACTGCACAGGTCAATCGTGTAAATCCGGGCGGAGAGGCACAGAAACCGCATAGAGATTATCATCTGGGGTTCATGCAGGCAGACCAGACACGTGATTTTCCAGCTCATGTGCACAGGCTGTCTGCGGCGCTTACATTGCAGGGCGCCATCGCTCATTGTGATATGCCTGTTGAAAGCGGGCCAACCCAGCTTCTGCCGTTCTCACAGCATTTTCTGGAGGGCTATCTGGCATTTTCAAAGCCGGCTTTTCAGGCCTATTTTACAGAACATTACGTGCAAATCCCATTGCAGAAGGGTGATATGGTATTTTTCAATCCGGCGCTAATGCATGCCGCAGGAGCGAATATTTCGTCAGATATTCTGAGAATGGCCAACCT
The DNA here is from genome assembly GCA_011524805.1 of Alphaproteobacteria bacterium. Taxonomy (GTDB): domain Bacteria; phylum Pseudomonadota; class Alphaproteobacteria; order Puniceispirillales; family Puniceispirillaceae; genus WTJO01. The sequence goes on along the minus strand of WTJO01000121.1, from coordinate 7,721 downwards.
GCTTCAGATTTCCTCTGCGTTTGGGCGTGCCATGGAAAGTGTGAACAGACAGGCATTATGCCTTGCGCTCTATCCTGTGCTGGCACGGGCGCAGGCAGATAAGTCGCTATCGGCGCGTGCCATCAGAAATGTCATCCATGCCTCTGCCGAGGGATATTCTTTTCCAACCAACCTTGACAATGATCCGCCTATTGGCGGGCTAGCGCCAAAAACACAGGCTCAGCTCATGCAAGAGGGGCTGGCGGCCGGTACATCAGAGGCAGAATTGTCTGATCAGCTTGAACAGCTCAGGCTAAGACAGCAAAGCTAGGCGTGCGGCCATACAGGTCAGCGGATATGATATCAGATTTGCGTTTATGCTGCGGCTATGCTAGCAAGCACGCACCATGCGTCTGCGCTGGCGCGGATATCTATATTGTCATCACATAAAAAATAGCGCCATAACCATATTCTGGCCGTGATGCTGACCTGTAATTTTATAAGAATTGAACTGATTTTATGACTATCTTTTCTATGCTGCCTGCCTATCTGTATGGGGCAGGCTCTCTTTCGATTCCTGCCGATATTTCAAAGCGGCAGATGATTGTTGATTTACTTTCCGGCCTGACTGTTGCGCTGGCACTTGTTCCAGAGGCAGTGGCCTTTTCCTTTGTAGCGGGTGTTGCGCCTCTGGTGGGGCTATATGCAGCCTTTTTTGTTGGGCTTGTGACCGCACTTATTGGCGGGCGCCCCGGCATGATTTCAGGGGCTACAGGCGCGCTCGCGGTGGTGATGGTCTCGCTTGTGAGCCAGCATGGCGTTGACTATCTGTTCGCTACCGTGGTTCTGATGGGGGTGATGCAGCTTGCCGCCGGTATATTCAGATGGGGCAAATTTATCAGAATGGTGCCGCATCCGGTAATGCTTGGCTTTGTTAATGGCCTTGCGATTGTGATTGGCCTTGCCCAGCTTGAACAGTTCAAATCAGTATCTGCATCAGGCGAGAAAGTCTGGATTGGCGGTGCCGAGTTAATGCTGACAATCGGGCTGGTTGGGCTGACCATGGCGATTATCTGGCTGACGCCAAAGCTGACAAAGCTGATACCTGCGCCTTTGGCCGCTATTGCCGGCATCAGTGTGATTGTTGTCGGGTTTGATATTGATGTTACCCGTGTTGGTGATGTTGCCAGCCTGTCTGGTGGCCTGCCACAACTCTATATCCCGCAGGTGCCGCTGTCATTTGACAGTCTGATGATCATCCTGCCCTATGCGCTGATTTTATCTTCTATCGGGCTGATAGAAAGTCTGCTGACCCTGAATCTGGTGGGAGATATGACACAACAGCGCGGCGGTGCATCTCAGGAATGTATTGCGCAGGGGGCAGCCAATTTCATCACCGGATTTTTTGGCGGTATGGGCGGATGTGCGATGATTGGCCAGTCGATGATCAATGTAAAATCTGGCGGAAGAACACGCATAGCCGGCATTTCGGCGGCGCTGTTTCTGCTAGCGATTATTCTGGTGGCCTCACATCTGATAGAACAGATACCTGTTGCCGCGCTTGTGGGTGTGATGTTCATGGTGGTGATTGGCACCTTTGCCTGGTCATCTCTTAAAACGCTGTTCAAAGTGCCAAAATCAGATGCGCTTGTGATTATCGTGGTGACAGCCGTAACCGTGATAGCTGATCTGGCAATCGCGGTTGTTGTCGGGGTGATTTTATCTGCGCTGGTCTATGCGTGGAACGCCGCAAAACAGATTACCGCCTCAAAGCGGCCATCTGTAAGAGAGGCAGGGGCGATTGTCTATGACATAAGGGGCCCGTTATTTTTTGGCTCTGTAACCAGCTTTCGAGAGCTATTCCAGATTAAAGATGATCCGGAACTGGTGGTGATTGATTTTGCGGCTTCACGCATTGTTGACCAGTCAGCCCTACAGGCAATCGAAGATATTGCACAGAAATATCACGAAGCCGGAAAGCGGGTGAAATTGCGTCATCTTACCAGAGATTGTCATCGTCTGCTCAGCCGTTCTGGCCAGTTGATGATCGATAGTGATGATGACCCTGATTATCAAATTGCGGCTGACTATTCGGTAAAACTTGGCGTGTTTGGAAAATCCGAAGCCTGATTTTTGCGCTTGTCAAAATTGCGCATTGGCGTAATCATCTGAGGCAGTTACCAGAATACTGGCATAACGCCAGACAGCCATAGGAGATTATCTGATGCAACGCTCGCTTCCATTGCAACAGGGTCGTCTTTCAGATGCCCAGATACAGCAATATTGGGATGATGGGTTTTTATTTCCTATCAGGGTGATGGATGAAGACACCGCAAAAGATTACCGCCGCCAGCTCGAAGCCATGGAAGATATCTGGCTAGATAATGGCCTGCCACGCCCTTTGAACAGCTATAAGCGCGTCAACGCCCATCTGGTGATGCCGTTTGCGTTCGAGATTGGCCAGCACCCTGCCATGCTGGATGTGGTTGAAGGTATTTTAGGCCCTGACGTGATGATCTATTCTGTTGAATTTTTCATCAAGGAAGCTAGCTCGCCACATATCGTTACCATGCATCAGGATTTAACCTATTGGGGGCTTGGCGAGACATCGGGCATGGTGACTGCATGGCTTGCCCTGTCACCGGCAACACCGCAAAGCGGCTGTATGGATTTTGTAAAAGGCTCTCATAAGCAGCCTATCCAGCCACATCATGATAGTTTTGATGAAAATAATCTGCTCTCACGCGGTCAGGAAATTGCTGTTGATGTAGCAGATGAAGACAAGACGCCTATTGAAATTCATCCGGGGCAGATTTCACTGCATCATGGGCTGACCATCCATGGTTCTGGCCCCAATGTAAGTGATGACAGGCGCATCGCCGTGGTTGTCAGATATGTCAGGCCTGACGTTCAGCAGATAGTCGGCGGTAAAGACTATGCCACGCTGGTAAGAGGCACAGATGCGCATCAGAATTTTGAGCCTGTAACACGTCCGGACAGGCTGTTTGATCCTGAGGATATGAAGCGCTATGACCAGATAGCTTCCGAGCAGGCAAAGGCTAAAATGGCAGGTGCTGCCAAACAGGCTGAGATATATCGCTAGCCTGTGAGGTCAGCTTGCTAGCGTTTCTGGCGGGGCGGTAATTGCGGTGCCGTAAAAAAGCTTGGCTTGGCATCATGACCCAATTTTGCGGCCTGTCCAAATTCGATATATCGGGTGGCGTTGGTCTGAAAGCCTTTCTGGGTCTTCTCGTCAATCTGCTTCATCAGACGCGCAGGATTTCCAGCCCATAATTCGCCCGAAGGTACCCGCTTGCCGGGGGTTACCACAGCCCCTGCGGCTACAACCGCCCCTGTTTCTACATGCGCGCCATCAAGCACAATCGCCCCCATACCTACAAAGGCACGATCTTCAAGTATGCAGGCATGGATGATGGCGCTATGGCCAACCGTGACATAATCACCGATAATCGCAGGGAAGCTGGAAGAATCAATATGCACAACCGCATTATCCTGAATATTTGTGCCTTTGCCGATGGTGATGTAATTGCCATCCCCACGCAAGGTGACATTATGCCAGATTGAGGCATATTCTTCTATCCTGACAGCACCCATAACCACAGCCGTACTGGCGATATAGGCGGTATCATCAATTTCCGGCCAGACACCCAGATAGGGCTCAATCACAGGTCTGTCGTCAGGGCGGGTTGAGCCCAGAGGATGAGGGGCGGGATAATCTGGTTTTTTCGATATATCTGTCATTATCTGCTCGTATTTATGTTAAGACGCTATGGTAAGGGCGTTATTGTTATGAATTATGATGCACCTATCAAGGATGCAGCCTTTTCGGCAATCATCAGGGTAGGTGAATTGGTATTGCCTGATGTAATGGTCGGCATAATGGACGCATCTGCAACCCGAAGCCCCTTTATGCCATGCACCCGAAGCTGGCTGTCAACAACGGCCGATTTGTCACTGCCCATTTTTGCAGTGCCAACAGGGTGGAAGATAGTTGTGCTGATATTGCCTGCCTGTTCTGCAAGCTCGCTGTCAGACAGAAAATCTCCACCGGGCAGATATTCTTCTGGCTGGAAGGGTGCAAGTGCCTGTTGCGAGACAATATCTCTGGTCAGCCTGATGGAATTTGCCGCCACCAGCCTGTCATGGTCTGTGCTAAGATAATTTGGCTTGATAACAGGATGTTCAGCAGGGTCGGCAGACCTTATTGCTACATATCCGCGGCTATGCGGGCGCAGATTACATACAGATGCAGTAAAGGCACTGAACCGGTGAAGCGGCGTGCCAAATCTGTCCAGCGACAGGGGCTGCACATGATATTGCAAATCAGGTGTTTCAATCGCCCTGTCAGATTTGATAAAGGCGCCAAGCTGGCTTGGTGCCATTGACATAGGCCCCGAGCGGTTAATCATATATTCAAGCCCGATACGCATCTTGCCACCTAGCGAATGAATCATATCGTTCAGGGTAGTGACATTGCGAACCTTGAATATAGTTCTGATCTGCAGATGATCCTGCAGATTTTTGCCCACCCCTGTCAGTTCATGCAGCGGCTGTATACCGGCATCAGACAGCATTTTGCCATCGCCTATGCCCGAAAGCTGCAATATCTGCGGCGAGCCTATCGCGCCTGCAGACAGGATGATTTCTGCATTTGCCTTTGCCATGCGTTGCTGGCCATGATGTTTGAAATTCACTGCCACCGCCCGCCGATTCTCTATCACAAGCCGCTCAACATGCGCGCCTGTCATGATTTTCAGATTTTTTCGATGTTTCGCCGGTTTTACAAAGGCTGTTGCCGCACTCCAGCGCCAGCCCCTGCGCTGATTGACTTTGAAATATCCTACACCTTCATTATTGCCTGTATTAAAGTCTGGTGTGCGAGGCAGGCCATACTGGACACAGGCATCTGCAAACGCATCCAGAATCTTCCATGATAGGCGCTGATCTTCAACCCGCCATTCGCCGCCAGCACCATGCATGTCATTGGCGCCTTCGCTGTAATCTTCTGATTTTTTGAAATAGGGCAGGACATCATCCCATCCCCATCCGACATTGCCTGCCTGTCGCCAGCTATCATAATCACGCGCCTGACCGCGCATATAGATCATGCCGTTAATCGCCGAACAGCCGCCCATCACCTTGCCACGCGGATAGCCCAGCGACCTGCCATTAAGGCCGGCCTCGGATTCGGTGCTAAATCCCCAGTCTGTACGCGGATTGCCGATACAGTACAGATAGCCTACGGGAATTTTGACCCAGATATAATTATCCTGTCCGCCAGCCTCAAGCAATAGCACCTTGTTGGCAGGGTTTTCAGACAGTCTGTTTGCCAGCACACAGCCTGCCGTGCCGCCGCCAATGATGATATAGTCAAAGGTCTCAATTGCAAATTGTCCCATAAATCAGCATAGCCCTGTCTGTCATGGTGATGTGAATTTAAAATGGTTTCGTAAACAGTATAGCCGCTAGCCTGTCAGGCGTGAATAGATTCTTAAAGGTGCTGTGCCAAATAGCGGCATATTTGGCCTATGAGGTGCCGTGCCCGTGTTAATTCAGCCCTGAAATAACGGCAATTTTGCCAAAAGCTGCCGACAATATTGGCGAATATCATAATTTACCTTGCAAATTGTCGGTGATGGTGGTATTTCCCCTGACACGGTTTTACATGATGCGAAACACAGGTTAGGCAATTCAAAAAAGGCGATATTTCCTCTCCTTCTCATGCGTGATGCAAAGATCGCATATTTGGGCAAGTTATATCTTGAAAAGGTCCCCCGGTTATGGCAAAAGTATCACCCGCACAGTTTGTTAGGCAGGTTCGTCAGGAAATATCCCGTATTTCATGGGCAAATCGCCGCGAGACAGGCGTCGCCACGCTTACTGTGTTTATCATGGCAACAATCGCCGCGGTGTTTTTTCTGCTGGTAGATTTGGTGCTGTCAAATGTGGTTCAATTCGTTCTTGGCCTTGGGGGTTGAGGACGGACGAGCCCGTTTTTGTATTATTTGCCCCTGTTTTGAGCGGGGGGTGTAAGGAAGTTGGCAATGGCGAAGCGCTGGTATGTTGTTCATGTCTTTTCAGGCTCTGAAAAGAAAATGGCACAGGCGATTCTTGAACAGGCAACGGCAAATGGTCTGGAAGATCAGATTGCAGATGTGATGGTGCCAACCGAAGAAGTGGTTGAGGTGCGCCGCGGTGCAAAGGTGCAGGCTGAGCGCAAATTCTTCCCCGGATATATTCTGGTCAATATGGAGTTGACAGATGCGGCATGGTCTGTGGTGCAGAGCCAGCCGCGCGTAACAGGCTTTCTAGGCGGCAAGGGACGTCCTGTGCCTATTACAAATGCCGAGGCAGAGCGTCTGATTAAGCAGATGGATGAAGGGGTTGAACGCCCACGCTCAACATTGTCATTTGATGTGGGTGAAGAGGTCAGAGTTATCGAAGGACCGTTTGAGAGCTTCAACGGTGTGGTTGAAGAAGCAGATGACGAGAAAGAGCGTCTTAAGGTGTCTGTATCGATATTTGGCAGATCAACACCTGTCGAGCTGGAATATAGTCAGGTGGAGCGGGCCGTATAGGACAGTCTGTCTGGAAAGAATTGTAAGTGCCTGATAGGTAGAAGCGGGCGCAGGGGAAATTGCAGGGCAGGGCGCTCTGGCAAGCTAAGGAAAAGAGCATGGCAAAGAAAATTGAAGGCTATTTGAAATTGAATATTCCCGCAGGTGGCGCCAACCCGTCTCCGCCGGTAGGGCCTGCACTTGGTCAGCGTGGTGTGAATATCATGGAATTCTGTAAAGCATTTAATGCGGCAACAGAGAGCCTTGAGAAAAACATGCCTGTGCCTGTAGTGATTACGGTATATCAGGACAAGTCTTTTACATTCACAACCAAGACAGCGCCTGTAAGCTATTTTCTGAAAAAGGCGGCTGGTCTGCAAAAAGGTGGTCAGACACCTGGTCGTGAAGTAGCTGGCAAAGTAACGATTTCCCAGATTAAGGAAATTGCAGAGCAGAAAATGAAAGATCTGAATGCTGTTGATATGGACGGCGCAGTGGCAATGATTAGCGGTTCAGCCCGGGCAATGGGTCTGGAAGTGGTAGAGGGCTAAGAAAATGGCAAAACTGTCAAAAAGAAAGCAAGCAGCAGTAGAGGCTGTAGATAGAACAAAGCAATATTCTGTTGAAGAAGCGGCGGCGCTGGTAAAAAGCTGTGCTACCGGCAAATTTGACGAAACAATTGAAATTGCGATTAACCTTGGTGTTGACCCACGTCATGCCGACCAGATGGTGCGCGGTGCTGTCGCGATGCCGAATGGCACAGGCAAAGATGTGCGCGTAGCGGTGTTTGCCCGTGACGCAAAGGCTGATGAAGCCAAGGCGGCTGGTGCCGAGTTGGTTGGTGCAGAAGAACTGGCCGAAGAAATTCAGAATGGCGAGTCCGGCTTTGACCGCGTTATTGCCACACCTGACATGATGGGCGTAGTTGGACGTCTTGGTAAGGTGCTTGGCCCACGCGGCCTGATGCCAAACCCCAAGCTGGGCACAGTCACAGCCGATATTGAGGCTGCGGTGAAAGCGGCAAAGGCTGGCGAGGTTCAGTTCCGTGTAGAAAAAGCCGGCGTTGTGCATGCAGGTATTGGTAAGGCCAGCTTTGACAGCGCAAAGATTGCTGAAAATGCGGCTGCCTTTATTGATGCTATCCGCAAGGCACGTCCAACAGGT
>WTJO01000206.1 GCA_011524805.1 Alphaproteobacteria bacterium | reverse complement strand
GTCTGGTATTGTGAGGGGGCGGACAAAATTTCTGCCAATCTGGCAGAGGTAAAACCAACCTTGATGACAGCTGTGCCGCGCCTGTATGAAGTGCTTCATGACAGGATTGTCAAGGGCGTCAAAGCAAAAGGCGGGCTGTCAGAAAAACTGTTTTTTACAGCTGTCAGGCTTGGCAGAAAAAAAGCTGAAAATATGCCGCTATCTGTTGGTGAGACACTGCTTGACAGGCTGGTAGAGAAGCTGGTGCGAGGCAAAGTACGTGGCAGGCTTGGCGGGCGGCTGAAATTCTTTGTGTCCGGAGGCGCACCACTTAATCCGGATATTGGCTATTTTTTCCTTGGTCTTGGCGTGAATATTCTACAGGGCTATGGCCAGACAGAAGCATCTCCTCTGATTTCTGCAAACAGACCAAACCAGATCAGAATTGACACGGTAGGCCCTGTTGTTGGCGGGGTGGAGGTAAAGCTGGCTGAAGATGGCGAGCTTCTGGCGCGTGGTGATTGTATCATGGCAGGGTACTGGCAGGACGATAAAGCCACGGCCGCCACGATTAAAGATGGATGGCTATATACTGGTGATCTGGCCGAGATTAGCGATGATGGCTTTATTACTATATCAGGCCGCAAGAAGGATATTATTGTCAATTCAGGTGGTGACAATATCGCCCCGTCGCGTGTAGAAGCCTTTTTATGTATAGAACCTGAAATTGAACAGGTTATGGTGACAGGCGATAAGCGCCCCTATCTGTCAGCCATAATTGTGCCGGCTGATGGGGATGGCGGTGCATCTGAAAGCCAGATAAAAGCAGCGATTGACAGAGCCAATCTCAGGCTGTCACAGATAGAACAGGTGCGGAAATTTATTATTGCTGATGCGCCATTTACGGTTGATAATGGCCAGATGACTCCAACATTGAAAGTAAGGCGGCATATCGTTCAGGATGTATATGCCAATAAAATTGATAATTTGTATAAACGCTAGTAACTGGTATCGGCGGCATTGCCGAACACATAATGGTCAGAATAAGAGACAGAATTTTTCAATTGCTTGAAAAGGCACAGCCGGGGGATACTGCCTCGCTTGTTGTTGACAGGGGCTTGGCATTTCTGATTGTGGCCAATGTCATTGCTGTCACGCTGGAAACAGTAGATGAGATATATCAGGCCTATGCACCTGCTTTTACGCTATTTGAAATTATCTCTGTAATCATCTTTTCAATTGAATATCTGTTGCGCATCTGGGTAAGTGCCTCAAATCATACGAGCCGCTTTGATGCGCCATTTAGACGGCGGCTTAGCTATATGCTTAGCCCATCTGGTATGATTGATTTACTGGCAATCCTGCCAGCCTTTCTGCCTTTCTTCACTTCTGTTGATTTGCGCTGGCTACGAATTTTACGGCTGTTAAGAATGTTCAAAATATCTCATTATTCCAGTGCGTTAGAAGACTTCTTTTCTGCAATATATCACGAAAGAACTGCCTTTGCTGGCGCGTTATATCTGTTTTGTGTGACTTTATTTCTGTCTAGTGCGCTGATGTATCTGGTAGAGCATTCTGCCCAGCCGGAGGTGTTTTCTTCTATTCCTGAAACCTTATGGTGGTCGCTTATTACCCTGACAACTGTTGGTTATGGCGATGTGGCACCTATTACGGCGATTGGCAAGGTAATTGGCGGCATTACCGCGTTTATGGGCGTGTGTGTGGTCGCGCTTATGACAGGTATTGTGGCCTCAGCCTTTTCATCTCAGGTATCAAGACGTCAGGATTTGCTGGAAGCTGAAATTATGAATGCGCTTGATGATGGTGTAATTACAGAAGATGAGCTTGAGAAAATTACCGAACTTCAGAACCAGCTTAATCTTGAAGATCATCATCTCAAAGCAATATTAGAGCTGGTAGGTCAGAGAAATCCACAGCAGAGCGATAAGTCATAACGTGAAATTTCTCACCTAAGCCCCAGAAATCAAGACCAGAAAATACGGTAAACAATGAAAAAGTTCATACGGCTCGCCCTATATGCGATTATCTGGATTTTGGCCGCTATTGTCGAATTTGCACTGATATTCTCAGGGCTTATTGCACAGGGGCATGATAAAGCCAGACTGATTGTGCTGGCACTGGCCATTGTGT
>WTJO01000159.1 GCA_011524805.1 Alphaproteobacteria bacterium | reverse complement strand
ATCTACAACACTGCCTCTTGCCGGTCAAGTCAGTGTTCATCTCTGCGGTGGCCTGGGGTTTTGCCAGCAGACATCACCTGTGTGGCGAGAATATCATCAGCGCACGGATTAGCTTTTTTGTGCGTTCGCTAAACAGCTTTTCAGTAAAAAATGCCCCTGCCGCCCGCTTTGAGGCCTCAGACCAGCTTGGATAGGGAGCGATGGTATTGGCCATTGCCGCCATGCCCAGCCTGTTCTGGATAGCCAGTGTCCAGCTATGGATCATCTCGCCAGCATGCGGCGCAAGAATGGTTGCCCCCAGAATCCGACCCTTTTTATTGGTGATAATGCGCACCATGCCTTCTGTGCGGCGTTCGGCGCGGGCCCTATCATTTTCCTTCAGCTCCCAGTCAACACAGCGAATATCGTCAGCTGAAAACTGTTTTTGCGCATCTGGCCAGCTTAGCCCTGTATGGGCAAGTTCGGGGTCTGTATAGGTGACATAGGGCACAGCATCTTCAGATAATTTTGCAGGCAGTTTGAACAGGGTATTCTTAATCACAATAGAGGCATGATAGCCTGCCATATGGGTGAATTGATGCCTGCCAGCTACATCACCAATCGCAAATACCCGCTTATTTGAGCTTCTAAGCCTGTTATCTGTTGTGATGCCTTTTGGGGTATAGCTAATATTGGCAGCTTCCAGATCAAGCCCTGCAATATTAGGGCGCCTGCCTACCGCTGCTAGCAGATGCGAGCCTTCCAGCACCTCGCCAGACGATAGCGAGATAGATATGCCGCCGCCTTTTGCCGGCGTAACTTCCTCTATTTTGACATGCTCGTAAATCTCTACGCCCTCAGCTTCAAGACAGCGTTTCAGCCTGCCCACAAGCTCAGGATCATCTCTAAACATGATTGGCCCGACATCTATCAGGCTGACCCTCGCACCTAGCCGCCTGTGCGCCTGTGCCATCTCGACCCCGATAGGTCCGCCGCCAATAATCAGCAAATGTTCGGGACAGTCGGAAAGTGAAAATATCGTCTCATTGGTCAGATAGCTGACACTATCAAGCCCGTTAATTGGCGGTGTCCACGGATGAGAGCCAGTAGCCACTACAAAATAGCGTGCTTTAACCTCAATCTGCTGGCCTGTCTTGTCAACGGCCGTCACCGTATCAGCAGATGAGAATCTAGCTTCATATGGCAGGACAGTAACGCCCAGCCCTTCAAAGCGTTCGATTGAATCATGCGGGGCGATAGAGGCAATAACATCATGGATATGGGCATGTGTTTTGCCGAAATCTAGCTGATGATCTGTGGCCGCAGGCACGCCCATTACCGGCTTTCCAGCCATGGCGGCCGCAGATTTACCTGCCGCCAGCAAGGCTTTTGAGGGCACACAGCCTGTATTCAGACAATCGCCGCCCATTCTGTCACGTTCAAACAGGACAGTGCTGGCGCCAAGCTGTGCCGCGCCCGCCGCAACAGATAATCCACCCGAACCGCCACCTATAACACATATGTCAGCTATTAATGTTTTCATCGCCAGCTCCCTTTTTCTTTTTGAGATGGTCAAGTGCGACCGGCAGCAGGGACATCACCCCCAATGCCACTAATGGCAGGATAATTTTTGGTTCTTTCAGCAAGGACAGATCAGGCACTTTGCCCTGTGCAAGGATCAGATCAAACCCCTGTGCCACCCCGACATATACCAGCGTGCCGGGGGCAATACCGACAAAGGTGGCCAGCATAAATGTCGAGAACCGCATCCCCACCAGCGCAGGAATAATATTCACAACCCAGAACGGCGCCGCAGGTATCAGCCGCAGGGCAAGCAGATAGGAAAATCCGTTTTTTCTGAAACCTGTCTCCAGTTTCTGCATAAATGCGCCTGTTTTCTGTTTCAGCCAGTCCCGTAACAGGCTCTTTGCGGCCAGAAAGACCAGCCCTGCACCGGCAGTGGCCGCCGTAATAATGATAAGTGCCGCCCACCAGCCAAAAATGGCGCCACCTGAAAGGGTTAGCAAACTGGCAATTGGCAGGGACATGGCAACAGCCAGAAAATAGACAGTAAAAAATATCATCAGTGCCAGTACGCGCTGTTCGGTAACAAACAGCTTTATCTCGCCATAGGACTGGGCAAGCTGCTGAAACGAAATTTTTTGATGCAGGCCTGTCGCAAAAAACAGGATAAGGCCAGCTATCAGGCAGGCTGGCAGAATAAAGCGTTTTATCGAGCTAAGAGTTGTCATGATACTGTCTATTATATCTGTCTGTTATCTTCCTGTTGCCTTCAGGATGCATATTTTTGCCTTAATCTGCTGGCAGTCTTTTATTGGTGGCCAGCCGTGAAATAGGCTAGGATACTGGCCAGATTGGTGAACGGTATATCGTTTTTCTGTCGAAAATAAATTGTCCCGCTTCCAGAAACAGGCTAGACAGGATTAAGAATTTGAAACAAGGAAAATCTTGTATAAATATGTCAAAAATACAAACCGACACATCGTCATCACAGCAGGCTGTTTCCGGCCAGAAAGAGATGGCAGGTAATGACAGGCAAAAACGGCTTGAAACAGCGTTGCGGGAAAATCTGTTTCGGCGCAAACAACAGGCACGGGCACGTAAACGCCCTGATAATCAAGCATCAGACAAGGCATAGATGATAGCTATAATGGCTCTTGGTACAGTACCAGTTGCAAGGAAACGGGCCAGACGCAGAATATGAGAAAGAACAGCATGGATTCGCTTAGCATTACAGGGGGCACCCGGCTTGACGGTACGATCAGAATTAGCGGTGCAAAAAATGCCGCATTGCCTCTGCAAGCAAGCTGTTTGATGACAGATAGGCCGGTTCAGCTAGATAATATGCCGGCACTGGCTGATACAAGGCTGATGGCAGATTTGCTGGAACATCTTGGTAAACAGACCAGCCAGAACGGCGATAGCTGGCAGATGTCTGGCAAGGTAGGCAGGCTTGATGCACCCTATGAGCTTGTATCGCAAATGCGGGCGTCAATTCTGGTGATGGGGCCGCTTTTGGCATCTCATGGTGAAGCACAGGTCTCGCTTCCGGGCGGATGTGCAATAGGCACGCGGCCAGTTGATTTGCATATCAGGGCAATGCAACAGCTAGGTGCGCAGGTAGAACTGGCTGACGGTTATGTCAAGGCACGTGCGCCAAAAGGCCTGAAAGGATGCGAGATTACCTTTCCGTTTGTATCTGTAGGGGCAACTGAAAATGCAATGATGGCGGCCTGTCTTGCAGAGGGCACAACACGTCTTGTCAATGCCGCAAGAGAGCCCGAAATCGTTGATCTGGCCACCTGTCTGAACCAGATGGGCGCCCGCATCTCGGGGGCAGGCGGCGATGTGATTACAATTGAGGGCGTTACCTCTATGTCCGGATGCCGCCATCAGGTGGTAGCAGACAGGGTAGAGGCTGGCAGCTATGCAATTGGCGCTGCAATGTGCGGTGGTACGGTCAGGCTAAGCCATATTGACCCAGATTTGATAGCCAGCCTGACTGACAAAATGGTTGAAGCAGGTGTTAATATCACCACAGACACAGATAGCCTGACCATAGATGGTGATGGCAGATTTCAGGCAGTAGATGTACAGACATTGCCCTATCCGGGATTCCCGACAGATTTGCAGGCACAATTTATGGCGATGATGTGTCTTGCAGAGGGCAGGTCAACCATCTATGAAACCATCTTCGAGAACAGATATATGCATGTGCCAGAGCTGGTGCGGATGGGCGCTGATATTGTTGTCGATGGTCGCAGGGCTGTGGTAACTGGCAAGAAAGCATTGCTTGCAGCCCCTGTAATGGCAACTGATCTCAGAGCATCTGTATCGCTGGTGCTTGCCGCCATGGCGACATCTGGCACAACCATTATCGGCAATATCTATCATCTGGATAGAGGCTATGCCGATCTTGAGAAAAAGCTGGGGGATTGCGGTGCCAGAATGGAACGTATCAACTAATCAGCATTCAGGGTTCGGCTTAGGATGAATGACCGCTCCACCCCCATGGCAGACCAGCCAAAATTGCAATTAAAAGCCACAGATTCTGAGGATATTGAGACTCTGTCTGCATTGCTTCAGGATGCGCTGATAGGCGGCTCTGACATGGCCTATGACAAGATAGAGGGCTGTTTTGTATTTCTGGCAAACAGATATTGCTGGGAGCTGGAAGAGGCAAGCTATCGCTGTCTATGCGGTGTCAATATCCGGAATGTAAGGCGTGTTCAGTATCGCAATATGGCGCTGACAGATGATCCGGCATCAATAAACCAGTTTTACAATTTGCTTGCTTTGTCGTATGAGAAAGCAGAGCAGACGCTGAGATTGATTTTTTCTGATGGTGCAGAGCTGGCATGTCATCTGGATGAGGTGAATATCATTATCAGGGATGTATCGGCGCCTCATCCCGGATTGCGTACGCCAGACCATACATAAAAAACGCATATTTACGCCAGAAATTGATAAAGATAGAGCTGAGATGAATACAGCAAAGACACCGTTAATTCTTGCCCTGCCAAAAGGGCGCATATTACAGCAGATTATGCCGCTTCTGGCATCTGTCGGCATTGAGCCTGAGGCTGGTTTTTATGCTGAGGATGACAGGCGGCTGAGATTTGCTACATCTGTTGACGGGCTGGAGATCATCAGGGTGAGAAGTTTTGATGTAGCCACCTTCATTGCCTATGGTGCGGCGCATATAGGGGTGTCTGGCTCTGATGTGCTGATGGAATTTGATCATCCTGAAATTTATGCACCGATTGACCTGAATGTCGGGCAGTGCCGGATGGTTGTGGCAAGCGAGGCAAAGCTGGCTGAAACAGAAGATCCACGCTCATGGTCTCATGTCAGGGTAGCAACCAAATATCCGAATGTAACAGCAAAATATTTTGCTGCCCGCGGTGTTCAGGCTGAATGTATCAAATTAAATGGCGCGATGGAACTTGCGCCCACTATCGGGCTGTGCAGGCGGATTGTAGATCTGGTCGAAACAGGCTCGACCCTGAAGGCAAACGGGCTGGTGGAAGTAGAACAGATTGCCGAAATATCATCACGGCTTGTGGTGAACAGAACCGCTTTCAAACAGTCACCTGAATTAATCGGCGGCTGGGTAGATGCATTTCGTCAGGCGCTTCATATATCCTCGTCATAAGGCACATCTGCAGTTTGTTGATATATGCGCACCAGACATATGATAGAATAATACCGAAGCTATGACAGATGAGAAGCCAGAACACAAAGCCAGCCGTATCGTTCATATTGATATTGAACGTGATCAGCAGATTTCTGTGTCTGCCGAACGGCTGCATGAACAGACCGTAGCGATTTATGATTTGCTTGATGATAATAGCTTTACGCTGAAAGAAGATAGCGATCAGGGTCTGATAAGAGGCTACCGGCTACATCTAAAAACAGATTTCAGACATGTCTATTTTGATGTGCGTGATGAAGATGATACAGTGTTAAATGGCTTTGGTATGGCTTTGGGCCCGTTCAGGCGGATTGTCCGGGAATATCATATTGTCTGCACCAGCTATTACGATGCTATCCGGACAAAGTCCCCATCTCAGATTCAGGCAATCGATATGGGGCGGCGCGGGCTGCATGATGAAGGTGCCGAATTGCTGAATGACAGGCTGTCCAGCTATGCCGAACTGGATAAACAGACAGCTAGACGCCTATTTACGCTAGTCTTTGTTCTTATTCACAAAGCTGAGAGGTAGCCTGAGACATTATGAACCACAAGGATGAGACCAAAGCTGTGAATATTCTGTTTGCCTGCACACAAAATGCGGTGCGTTCTGTAATTGCCAAGGGTCTGTTACAGCAAAAACATGCCTCAAATATTGGCCAGATTGCCTCATGTGGCGTGATTGCCGGTGTGCCTGACGGCTTTGCCATGGCGGTAATGTCGGAAATTGATATTGATATCACAGACCATGAACCGGTGGCATTTGACAGTTTTTCAGCAGCAGATTTCCAGTTTGTGATTTCATTTTCACATGATGCCGAGCATGTTGTTACACAATGGGCTAGCCCTGATACAACAACGCTGTTCTGGGAAGTTCAGGCGCCTGTACTGTCTGAATCATCGCGCGAAGATACGCTTGCCAGCTATCGCGCCTTGCGTGACGATATTGCTGGCAGGCTTGACAGTTTCATCTCTGAGCATCTGACCTAGAATTGCGATAGCACAATCACATCACCGCGCCATAATTTGGGCATGTTGTGCAGTCTTATCAGATGGTAAGGACGTGATAAAATTGTCACGAAATGGTGACATTTTTGTGTTTTTTGCTGTCGGGGAAGCTGAAAAACTTGATTTTTTGGCCAAAATGCCGCCACAATACCGACATTCTTAGATGTCAACTACACAGGATTGAATTTATGGCCAAAGAAGGCGTTATCGAATTTTCAGGCACGGTAGCAGAATTACTGCCTAACGCGATGTTCCGTGTCAAACTGGATAATGACCATGAGGTGCTTGCGCATACCAGCGGTAAAATGCGCAAGAACAGGATCAGAGTGCTTGCAGGTGACAGGGTCAATGTTGAAATGACACCTTATGACCTGACCAAAGGCCGAATTACTTTCCGTTTCAAATAATGCGGTAACGGTGCGGGGTTGCAGATGGCCGTAACCTTTTCATGTCACCCTGACAGCAGATGGGCAGGTGTGCCGGTAGTGCTGGCATCCCAGTCCCCGCGGCGGCTAGAGCTATGTCGTAAGATCGGGCTGATGCCTGATATCTGCCATCCTGCCAATATTGACGAGACTGAATATCCAGCAGAATCTCCTGCCGATTATGCCCGCCGGATGGCGAAATCAAAGGCAGAGGCAATTCGCTCTGAATTTTCCGAACATATTATCCTGTCAGGTGATACAGCAGTTGCCTGTGGGCATCGTATTCTGCCAAAGGCAGAGGATGAGGCGACTGCAAAAGACTGCCTGACACGTCTTTCCGGCCGCCGTCACCGTGTTTATGGGGGGCTGTGTCTGATCACGCCAGATGGCGTTACGCGTTGCCGTCTCTCCGTCTCGATGGTCAAATTCAAACAGCTATCACAGAATGAGCTGAACGCCTATCTTGAGGGCGGTGAATGGGATGGCAAGGCAGGGGGCTATGCTATTCAGGGACAGGCAGAACAGTTTATCAGCATGATCTCAGGTTCCTATGCCAATATTATGGGCTTTGATGTGCATGTGATTTCCGGCATGCTGGGCGCAATTGGCTTTTGTCATCAGCCATAATCCGGATATAGGCCAATCATGACAGCTCAGCAGATCATCATAACCGAACATTACGATCAGAAGATTGTGATGCTCGAGCAGGCAGGCAGGGTTATCCAGTGCTGGCCTGAGATGCGCCCGCATATTGGCGAGATACATATTGCGAGATATGCGCAAATCTGGCCAGCCTATCGCCGCGCTATTGCGGTGCTGGAAAATGACATGCAGGTCTCAGTCAGGCTGGGGGCAGGCAAGATGCCACAGACAGGTGACAAAGCTGTTATCACCATCACTGCCCAGCCGTTCGATACCAAAAAGCCGCAGGCTGTGATAGGCGCCGAACTAGCAGGCAGGTTTGTGATTTTGCGGCAATCTGCCAGCCAGACTGTCCATCTGCGTCCGTCTAAAAAACAGCGTGACGGCACAGCTCAGATGGCTGAGGCAGATGCTGGCCAGATAGATGCACGCCTTAAACAGATCGCAGAACAGCTCCTGCCTGTCTTTGGCGGGGTTGAGATTATTTTGCGCCGTAGTGCCGGCAGGCTGGCTGATTTGTCGCCGCTGGTAGATGAGGCCAGATATCTTGTCACACAGTTCTGCTCGGCAATACAGACAGGTGCAGAATTTCAGCCCAAAGCTACCAGAATTTTGGCTGAAAAAATACTGTTTGGCGGTTTTGATGCAGCGGGACTTGCACAAATTTATGCGCCAGATGCGCCTGTTTCAGATGTGCCGGCAGCAGAGGCTGACACGCTATTTACACAACTAGATAACGCGGCAGGTACGCAGAGTGAGAGCCCAAGCGGCGCAATATTCTGGGCTGAGACAACCCGTGCCGGCATGATGATAGATTGTGATGGCGCACAGTCGGGGCTGGCAGGGCAGAAGCTGGCGTCCATGCTTGTGCCTGAGATTATGGCCTTCTTGCGGCTGAGGAATCCGGCAGGCAGAATTGTGATAGATTTTCCCTATATGGGCAGGCAGGATCAGCAGACGATAACTGAGACCATCCATCATCATGGTGCAGAAGATAGCCAGATTGCCGATATATTCGGCTTTACCAGATCAGGGTTGTTTGAGCTGGTCAGGCGGCATGGCACGCCCCCTCTTGAGCAGTGGTGGCAGACAGGCTAGTCTTGTGATAGGTTTTGGGCGTGTGCGCTCTGTAATATGTAAGGAATACCCCTGATGAGCCAGAAATCCTCATCCTCTCCTGCCAAGGAACTTAAGCTGGTCAGCAACCGGCCAGCCTCTGCCTGTCCGATTTGCAAACAGCCGGCCGTAAAGCCGCACAGCCCGTTCTGCTCACGCCATTGTGCACATATTGATCTGGGGCACTGGATCAATGAAAGCTATTCAATCCCTGCCCATGAGGCGATGGATGACACTGATATAGATGCAATGCTGGAACAGGCAGATAAGGATGGCGGGCTGAAATGACGCTGCCGGCCAGATTTGTCAGGCACAGCGTGATATATGGACGAAATATCGCTGGACAGCGCTTTTTTTCCTGTCTATAACATGCACTGATTTTGGGGTTTTTGCCCCTTAATGTACCAAGGCTGGCAGCCATTGCCAGCATCTGCCCAGGTAGCTCAGTTGGTAGAGCAGCGGATTGAAAATCCGCGTGTCGGTGGTT
>WTJO01000100.1 GCA_011524805.1 Alphaproteobacteria bacterium | reverse complement strand
CTCTTATACGACCTGTGTGCTGCGTACCGCAGAATTGAAATACGAAGCCAAAGTTATATTTAGAAACCAAAAAATTCCCTATAAGCCGAAGTCATGGCGTTGTGAGGCCAAAGAAGGCATCTAATCAATAAAATAGGCACTTGAAGCTGCCCTACCAGCGGTATCTGAAAAATAATTAAACACAGCATCGCAAACTACGGTCGTCGGCCCGCGAACCTTGCACCTTGTTCTTTGTTCCTTGTTACTTAGGATGAGAACGCTTTTTAGTGCCGCTTCCCCTCGACATAATATCTGGCAAAAGTCTTCTGGCGTTCCGTCAGTCCTGCTGGTCTGCCTACCTTGCCTATAGTGTTTTCTACGGGTTTTTTATTTTCAGATTCCATTTTTCGGCTCACGTCCCTCTTAAAAGTGTGACAACGGGACGAAAGTGGGACGGCTGTATCCCTTGCTGTATATGGGTTCGTCCCACTCGTCCCACTCGTCCCACCATTTTCAGAAAAAATATTTTCAAAAAAGTTTTTCCGTAGAAAACACTATTACGATGCATTTTTGCCTGAGCACATCCGGTCTACGAGCTGTTGTATATCATCTGAGCGCCAGACAGTGATGTTGTCACCTATCTTGATAGGCTGGGGGTATTTACCCTTCTTTACACCATCCCACCAAGATGACTTGGATATAGGGATGATGGGTGGTGTATTACCATCACCTATAATATGTTTTAGGCGAAGGAAGCTAGGAGATATAGAAGGCATATCGCTCATGATGGTTGTCCTTGAACAAGTTGTATGACCGTTTTCTCCCCTCCATAAAGATAATCAGCCCAGTCACGCATAAGCTGACATCTCTTCTCATATAGATTGCCCCGTCTATATGCAGCCTCAACAGCATTAGAGATACTATGCGCTAGCGCCATCTCTGATACTTCATTCTGATAGTTTGTTTTCTCAGATGCCCAGTCCTTAAAACTAGACCGTAAGCCATGCACGGTTGTGTTAAGCCCAAGTCGCTTTTGTAAGGCAAGCCTCATAGCATTATCTGATAATGCTCTCCCGCTTCTCTCATTAGGGAAGAGCAGTTCACTGTTAGGATATAGCTCTCTAGCCTCATTCAGTATATCTAGTGCTTTATCTGTAAGAGGCACGATATGTTCTGCCCCAGCCTTCATCCGCGATGCTGGCACCACCCACTGCCTATTCTTAATATCTATCTCATTCCAGCTCGCATGCAGCACTTCTGACTGACGAGAGGCTGTAAGAAGCAAGAACAGCAACGCCATCCGTAAAGAAGGCATCAGAGCACTCTCAGATAGCCTCTGAACCATATCAGGCAGCTCTGAGAAGGCTAATGCTGCATGATGACTATCTACCTTACTTATCTTAGGAAGTGCATGCTCTGCCAACTCAACAGGATTATCTCCGCTATAATAGCCCTGCGCCTTAGCCCATTTCATTATCTGTGAGAGCCTCTGGCGTATTTTCTTTGCCGTATCATTCTTCTCAACCCAGATAGGCGATAGCACAGATAAGATATCAGCTGAGGTAATAGACCCGATAGCTTTGCTGCCAATTACTGCAAAGGCGTGGTTCTCAAGCGAGGATAACCACTGTGCAGCATATTTAGCATTTCTATAAGATGGTGCATTAAGCTGATGCACTGACATAGCTACATCTTTAAAGCTGATATTCTGTCCTTCAGCCACACGCTTCTCAGCGATTGGGTCACCGCCATCTCTGGCTAGCCGCTTATTCTTTAGAGCAATCTCTCTTGCTTCTTCTAATGAGACTAATGAAATGCTGCCAAGACCAATATCACGCCGTCTGCCCTGAACTGTCAGTCGTTGCTCCCAACGTTTTGCGCCAGATGAATCAACAATCAGATAAAGCCCATGGCCATCACCATATTTACCTGGCGTATTAATCTTCTTTACAGAGAGAGCTGTTAGTCTATGCAATTTATGTGAACCCATTCTAGTTCACCCCACACTTTACCCCACATTTATGCATAGATTCTATCGGACGGCAGTGGACACGTCCATCACTTTTACTCCCATTTTATCCCATAAAACAGTCACTTATGGAGAATAAAAGATAATAAAAGGTAATATATTTTAAGAGATGTGGCGGAGGGAGGGGG
>WTJO01000224.1 GCA_011524805.1 Alphaproteobacteria bacterium | reverse complement strand
GATGAAGGCGCATGGGTTGCGCTAGGGTTTGTTATCTTTGTTGTGCTGGTCTGGAAACAGGCGTCTGCTGCACTAGGCTCTATGCTAGATGCGCGCAGTGATAAAATTCGTGCTGAGCTGGATGAAGCACGCAAACTACATGAAGACGCAAAGGCAGAACTGGATAATTTCAAAACATTGAAAGCCGAGGCCGAAGAAGAAGCGCAGACTATTCTGGCAAACGCAAAAGCGGCCGCAGAGCGTATCCGCGAGAACGCCGCCACACGTGCTGAAGAGACAATTGCACGCCGCGAAGCACAGGCTAAGGCAAAAATCACCGCGGCAGAAAATGCCCTTGTTGCCGAATTGCGCCAGAAAGCCTCAGAGCTTGCTATTTCAGCCGCCCAGCAGGTCATCAAAGACAAGCTTGACTCAAAAGCATCGCTGGCGCTGGTAGAAGAATCGGCAAAACAGATAGCGGCAAGCAAATAACGCACGCCTGTTAGCGATATACAAATGAATAAGCCACCTTCTGATGTCAGACAGGTGGCTTTTTTATGTCTTTAATAGGCAGATAGGCGCACCGCTAGTTGATATCCACCGCCTCAGGTGTAAGCGCAATTACAGCCCGTCCACCCTGTTTCAGTTCAAGCTTAAATCCAGCTACCGGATATAGTGTGTCTTCATTCTTTGGAAAGGCTACCCGATAGCCAGAACTATTCAGATCATATGGCTTGTCATCTTTATCTAGCAACGAGATCAGGAATGGCACCTGCAGGCGCAAAACTTCTGCCCCCTTGGCCAGGTCGCGCTTTACCTTCAAGCCTGCATTTACGGCCATGTAAATCGTGTCTTCATCACCATGACATTGTGCGGACACGCCGTTTAGACGTACCTCGACAGGCTGGTGAGCATTCCCGTCACTAAACTGCAAATCTGAACGCATACCTTCTTTTGGCGCAGAAAGCAGATGGCTGCAATCTTTCCAGTCAGGCCTTATGCTGGAACAGCCAGACACAGCAGACAGGCTGACAATCGCAATAGCCAGACTCAGTTTGGAGGTAGGCAGAAAACCCATTTTGATTTTCCTGTGGCTGGATGTGATATTCAGGTAACTTACCCTATCTTCAGGTTGTTATAGCAGTCTTTCGAAGCTTCTGCTACAACATAAACACAATAGCTTTTTCGGGGCATTTTTCGGGCTGACAGGATTGGGGTGCGAGGTGCAGACGCAAAATACAGATATAAAAACAGTCACGCTGGCCGCCCCACGGGGATTTTGTGCCGGCGTTGAACGTGCTGTGAAAATTGTCGAAGTGGCAATAGAAAAATTTGGCGCGCCTGTCTATGTCCGGCATGAGATTGTCCATAATAAACGTGTGGTAGATGATCTGGCCGCAAAAGGCGCTGTGTTTGTCAAAGAGCTGGATGAAGTGCCAACAGGCGCACCTGTTGTATTTTCTGCACACGGGGTTGCAAAATCAGTACATGAGCGTGCTGATGCATTAAATATGATCGCTGTGGACGCAACCTGCCCGCTTGTCACCAAAGTTCATAATGAAGCGGCAAGACATGTAAAGCATGATAAGCATATACTGCTGATCGGCCATGCCGGCCATCCCGAAGTGATTGGCACGATGGGACAAGTGCCAGATGGCACCATCAGCCTGGTCCAGACTGCCGAAGATGCCCGCACCATCCAGCCGCCAGAAGATACGGCGCTTGCATTTGCGACCCAGACAACACTTTCGACAGATGAGACAGCAGAAATCATCACCATTCTGCAACATCGCTTTCCGGAGATTACAGGGCCACGCGGCGAAGATATATGCTATGCCACCACCAATAGGCAGAATGCAGTCAAGGCAATGGCAGGCACATGTGATCTGTTTCTGGTAATCGGCGCCCAAAATTCGTCAAATTCAAAGCGGCTGGTCGAAACAGCCCTGCGGGCAGGCGCGCCTCAGGCTATATTAATTGCTGATGCATCGGAACTTGATATGGATATGATCGGCAAGGCAGATCGCATTGCCCTGTCAGCAGGCGCCTCTGCCCCCGAAATTCTGGTAGATGAGGTGCTGGCAGCTATTAAGCAGAATTACCAGATTGAGATTGACCACCATAATCTTGTTGAAGAAACAATGCATTTCAAATTGCCCCCTATCTTAAGGCAGGCCGGAGAAGGCTAGATGGCTGTCTATACACAGATAGATGATGCAGCGCTGGATCAGTTTCTGGCACGATATGAAATAGGCACATTGCTCAGCTTTGCCGGCATCGCAGAAGGCGTTGAAAATTCCAACTATCTGCTGCGTACAGATGCTGAAAATTATATACTGACCTTGTATGAAAAGCGGGTAAATGAGGCAGAACTGCCCTATTTTATCGGGCTGATGCAGCATCTGTCGGCGGCCGGTCTGCAATGCCCTGTGCCAATCACAGATAAAGATGGTGATATTCTGCAACAGCTTTCAGGCCGGCCTGCGGCCATGGTCAGTTTTCTGAATGGCACCTCAAAACGCTTTCCAAATCCAAAACAATGTTTTGCGCTTGGCCAGACACTGGCACAATTTCACCTGCTATCTGCCGATTTCGAGATGACTAGAAAAAATGGTCTTGGCCCTGATGACTGGACAGCACTGCTAGGTAGCATTGATACACCCCCTGAGGGCATGCCGGAAAATTTGCTGGCATCTGCCGCTGATAAATTATCTGCAATCGTTGCACAGTGGCCAGACAACCTGCCATCAGGGGCAATCCATGCCGACCTGTTTCCCAATAATGTGCTGTTTGTGGGGGATGAGCTGACAGGGGTTATTGATTTCTATTTTGCCTGTCATGATCTATATGCCTATGATCTGGCGGTGTGCCTGAATAGCTGGTGTTTTGATTCAGATGGCAGTTTTAATATCACAAAATCTACTGCCCTTATCAAAGGCTATCAGACTGGCAGACCGCTTGAAGCAGATGAAATAGACAGTCTGGCAATTTTATGTTCAGGCGCAGCAATGCGGTTTTTCCTGACCCGTCTGTATGACTGGATACATACGCCGGCAGATGCGCTTGTAAAGCCGCTTAATCCGCTTGAATACTGGCAGAAATTACGTATTCATGAGAAGGCACAAAGCCCGCAAGCCTATGGAATCTGGTAGATTATGGCTAGCCAGTCACCACAGCTAAAACTATTTACAGATGGTGCCTGTCTTGGCAATCCCGGGCCGGGCGGCTGGGCGGCAATCCTGCAATATGGCGAGCATGAAAAAGAGCTGGTTGGCGGTCAGGATGAAACCACCAACAACCAGATGGAATTACTGGCAGTTATTTCGGGGCTTGAAGCGCTGAAGCGCCCCTCCAATCTGCTGATTGTAACAGATAGCCGCTATGTGATGGATGGTATCCAGAAATGGCTTGCTGGCTGGAAGCGCAATGGCTGGAAAACAGCTGCCAAAAAGCCGGTTAAAAATGTCGAGTTATGGCAACGTCTGGATGCCGCGATTGCACCGCATCAGGCAGACTGGCAATGGGTAAAAGGCCATGCAGGACATACTGAAAATGAGCGATGTGACCAGCTAGCCAGCCAGGAAGCCGGCCGCCGCCAGTCCGGCCTTGTGCAGGCAGATTAAAGCTCTGAGAGCAAATGCTCTGCACTTGATACTTCAAATGCGCCCGGCTCTTCTCTGAATGATTTTGTAATCACGCCATTATCAGCAATAACAGCGCATCTGCCAGCACGATAGCCCATGACAGGCCCCATATTTACTGCAATACCAAGCGCCTCTGCAAAAAGGGCTGTGCTGTCTGCAATCATGTCAATTTTCCCTGTTGCGCCTGATGCATCTCCCCATGCCTTCATCGCATGCGCATCATTCACGGCCAGGCAGGCAATTTTATCAACGCCTGCTGCTTTAAGCTTGTCAGCATGCTCAATAAAGCCTGGTAGATGGCGCGCCGAACAGGTAGGCGTAAATGCGCCTGGTACAACAAACATCACAACTCTGGCATTGGCAAAATAATCAGCTGTCTGGATAGCCTCAATACCCTCTTCTGTTTTAATATGCACAGTCACGTCAGGTATGGTGGTGCCAGCGGTCAATGTCATGATAATATTCCTTTATGTAAAAGTGGGAGAGCCAGTAGCCCTGTACCGAATTAGATCGGATTTGCCAGCCTGTCCAGTGCTTCGGACAGACTATCTGCCGTCAGAATCTCTGGCAGGATAATATAGTCTTTGCCATCCGGCGCAAACAGAATATTAAACGGTATTCCAAAGCGGTTATAGCGCGCCAGAAAATCAGCTATTTCAGGGTTGGCCTCTGTCCAGTCAGCACGGATCAGCTCTAGCTCAAAGCGCGTAAACGCCTCAACTATCTGTTCTGACTCCAGCACCAGCTTTTTATTCACCTTGCAGGTAATACACCATTCGGCCGTCACATCAACAAATACCGCCTTTTCCGATGCCAGCGCCTGTGCCAGCCTTGCTTCGGTAAAGGGGCTATAGGCAGTATCTGCTATTGCGCCTATCTGTCGGCCTGCGGGGTCAGGTGTGATCACAATTGGCACAGCAATAGTAGCAATCACAAAACAGGCAGCAAGCGGGCTGTATAGCACAGCAGATATATGCTGTCGGAAATACAGACAGGCAGACAGCCCGAACAGCATCGCAGACATTACCAGCGTTACAAGACTGCCTGTTTGCAGAGATATCAGCCAGACCAGCCAGATGACCGTACCAGACAGCCCAAGCCCCATCAGCAGTTTGAGGCTGTTCATCCAGCCGCCAGGGCGTGGTAATAGGCTGACAACCTTCGGGAATGCCGCACCTAGCAGCCACGGGCTGGCCAGCCCAACCCCCATCATCATCACCATACCAAGCAGAATAGGTGGCGGTGAGGTAAAGGCAAAGCTGATGGCCGTACCCACCAGAGGTGCAGAACATGGTGTTGCCAGAAATGTAGCCAGAAATCCTGAGAGAAAATCCTGTATGAGCGGCGACTGACCAGATATGCGTCTGGTTGCAAAACCCGGAACAGGCAGGATAATTCTGTCAAACAGGCTGAGGGCAAATAGTGTCATCACAACAGCCATAACACTCAAAAAGACAGGATTCTGGAACTGTATGCCCCAGCCGAGCTGACGGCCTGAAATTGACAGCAGGGCAAATCCGGCGCCAAGCAGGAAGAAACTGGCCAGAATACCTGCCGCCCCTGTCAACAGCCTTATTCTGATATAGCCTGCTCGTTCTGTCTGCACAGAAATAATACTGTTCAGTTTCAACAGCAATACAGGCAGGACACATGGCATGAAATTCAGGATAAGCCCGCCAAGAAAGCTGATTACCAGCATCACCGGCAATGACAGGCCAGCCTCGTATGGCTGAGGCGTAGCAGATGATGTTGGCAGAATCTCTGCACCAAATTCGGCAAAGCCTGTATCTGTAACCACTGTAAGCGTAAGCGGCGTTGCGTCCGACACACGCTCTAGGCCAGAAACCGCCATATAATAGCTATCCCCACTCAGAACAGGTGCAGCAAAACTGACCCCTGATAGCTCTGTTTCAACAAAAATATCCTCTACCCTGCCCTCTATGGAAGCGCCAAGAACAGCCGCATCAAGTGCGATTTGTGGCGGCTCCCCCTCCTGTGCTGATTGCCGCCAAACAAGGGACAGCGTGTCTGTCTGACGT
The DNA here is from genome assembly GCA_011524805.1 of Alphaproteobacteria bacterium. Classification (GTDB taxonomy): domain Bacteria; phylum Pseudomonadota; class Alphaproteobacteria; order Puniceispirillales; family Puniceispirillaceae; genus WTJO01. The sequence continues at coordinate 3,258 of WTJO01000224.1, read as the reverse complement.
CTGGGCACAAAGCTAGCGGCAATCGCAAGTGGCTGTGCATAGATGGTTGGTACGGCATCGCCGGCAGGAAGAAATATCTCGACAGGCTGTGAGAAGGGAATACAAATATCGGAACAGACCAGGCCTTCGGCCGTGCCCTTAATATCAAGCGGCGTATCAGCCGGATGGCCAGACAGGGTAAGCGGGAATATTACCTCATCTGCATATCCAAAACTGTCAATGCCAAATAGGGAAAACCGCTTTGGCACAGGAAATTGCAAGTCAGCCTTGGCGTACTGGCTATCATCAAAGCTGATCACTGGTGGCAGGCCGGCATCGCCCGGCGAGCGCCAGTAAATCTTCCAGCCGTCATCAAGCTCAGCCTTCAGGCCAAGCGGAATCGTGTTATATGTGCCTGTGGCCGAAATGGCCGAGATTAGCGACAGCCGAACAGGCGGCGCATCATTTTGAAGGCCGGCAGATAATTGCGCCAAAAGCGGCTGAACCCAGAATATCAGGCTGGCCAGCATTACCATTACCGCGATAAACAGTTGTCTTGCGCGCATGCAGAACATACAAGGGCGCATGTCAGGCCTGTATTTTGTTGGTGCTAACAGCATATCCTGCCTTATTATCTTCACATTTTGCGTCTATCGCATGAGATATTCTGGTCAGCATTATACCCTATTGAGATGAAATGACCTATAGATCAGGTTTACATCTACTTTATTTTAACGATAAGCTGACGTTATGACATCTATGGACGATAAACGCGCTGAACATATAGAATTATCGCATTCGCTGGAAGGCCAGCTTCTCGTGGCAACCCCGCAAATGACAGATGAGCGCTTCAAACAAAAGGCAATTTTTGTCTGCAAGCATGATAGTGAATCATCTATGGGGCTTATCATCAACCAGCCACATCTGGAAATTTCACTTGATCAGGTGATGGAGCAGCTGAAAATCGACAGCCCACGCTTTACCCTTGATGATCCTGTCTATGTCGGAGGGCCTGTTGAGCCGCAACGTGGCTATATATTACATACATCAGATCATATGATGCCCGATTCGGTGACAGTAACAGAAGATATTAGCCTGTCTGTACATATTGATATGATCACTGAAATCAGCAGAGGGCTTGGCCCGCGTATGTTCAAAATTATGCTGGGATATGCCGGCTGGTCTGCCGGACAGCTAGAAGATGAGCTTAAAATGAATATGTGGTTTCATCTCAACGCGTCGCCTGCAACGATGTTTGCAACCAAGAATGAGCTGGTATGGGATAGCTGTTTCAGCCAGCTTGGCATTAACGCAGGCTCGCTATCATCACAAAGTGGCACTGCCTAGAAATATGCCCCCCGAAATATACGCCCAAAAAAATGCGCGAAATATTCAGGCCGACAGCCTGTCTGCAAGCCAACCATGCCCCTGAAAGCTGCTATGCGGGCCTGTAAGGGCAACGCTGGGCTGTGAGCCTGATAACAGATTTGCAGCAGCGTCCATCACCTGCTGTTTTGTCACATTGTCAATATCGGCAATCAGCTTGTCTCTATCCAGCACCTCGCCAAACAGGATAAGCTGACGGGCTGTACTTTCCATCATGCCGCCTACTGAATCTCTGCGCATCAGACTGGCCGCCTTTAGCTGCTGTTTGGCGCGTGCCAGCTCTTCATCGGTTATCGAATATGTGCAGTCGGCAAGCGCAGCGGTCGACACTGTCAGCATCTCATCAAGCTGGTTTTCCGAGGTGCCTGCATATACGCCGAACACGCCATTATCTGATAGCAACTGGGAGAAGGAAAAAATCGAATAGCATAATCCGCGCTCTTCGCGTACCTGCTGGAACAGACGTGACGACATGCCCCCACCATAAATATTGGACAGTAGAAACAATGCGTACCTCTCGGCAGATGATGCTTTTGGCGCAGACAGGCCAAATACGATATGACATTGCTCCAGAGGACGGCCATCTATCTGCTCACCAGCCTGCCATACAGGCGCCTGCCTGTCGGGATGGGTGGCATCTTTTAACGTGCCTAGCCGTTCGGCAACCATGTCAACAAGCCTGTCATGAGACAGATTCCCTGCGGCACAGAACATCATCTGGCCAGCACCGTAATATCTGTCCATAAACGTGCCCAGATCATCACGTGAAAATCCAGAGACAGACTGGGTCGTGCCCAATATTGAATTGCCTAGCGTATGGCGGCCATAGCTAGCAGCATTAAACTGCTCAAACACCACATCATCAGGCGTATCTGCTGATTGGCCGATTTCCTGAATAATCACGCCACGTTCGCGTTCAATTTCATGGGCTGGCAACTGGCTATCAGTCAAAATATCACATAACAGATCAACCCCTAATGCCACCTCATCTGGAAGCAACCGGATAAAATAGGCTGTCTCTTCACGGCTGGTATAGGCATTCATGAACCCGCCGACATTTTCAATGTCACTGGCTATCTGTGCGGCAGTGCGATCCGAAGTGCCCTTAAATGCCATATGTTCCAGAAAATGCGCGATACCTGTTTCATCCTCAAGCTCATCGCGTGCACCTGCTTTCACCCATATCCCAAGTGAAATACTATGGGCGAATGGCATGGAAATAGTGGCTACCTCCAGCCCGTTTGCAAGTGTCTGGGTTCTTATATCCATCTAGCTACGCCTGTTTGTTGTGACCATCTGCTGAATATCTGCAAGGCTGTTTTCTGCATGATATATGCGCTCTTCGCGTTCCATCAGATCAGATAAATGGGCTGGCAGTGCCGGCCGGCTGCCAATTGCCTGTTCTACCGCATCTGGGAATTTGGCCGGATGCGCACAGGCAAGCGAGATAACAGGCATATCTGCCGGAATCATCTGGCTTTCACGCATATGGATCGCACCTGCCAGCCCGACAGCACTATGCGGGTCAATGATTTTACCATAGCGTTCATGGCATATCCTGATCTGCTCAAGTGTGCCCTGATCATCAAGACAAAAGCCTGAAAACTGGGCGCGCGCTGCCTCAAGCCAGCTATGCGGTACATCATATCTGCCATCTGTCTGGAAAGCCTGCATCATTTCTGCTACCGCTTCACCATCTCTGCCTGACAATTCAAATAGCAGCCGCTCGAAATTGGATGAAACCTGAATATCCATAGACGGGCTGTAAGAGGGCGTTACATCTGCGCGTGACATCGCCCCTGTTGCAAAAAAGCGGGTCAGAATGTCATTGCGGTTTGAGGCCACCATAAAATGCGCGACTGGTAAACCCATCTGCATTGCCACCCATCCGGC
>WTJO01000245.1 GCA_011524805.1 Alphaproteobacteria bacterium | reverse complement strand
AGCCAGAACAGTCCAAAACCACCGCCAAAAAGGAATAAATATGTTTTCAGCTTTGTGCCAATTGGGGCAAGAATTGCAAATGTAGAGATTGCAAATGGAAGGATTAGCGGAGCAAGCCATTGCTTTTCTCCCATCAGTAAATGCCAGAATAAAGGCGCATAATCGGAATCAAAAAGATAGCCAGAAACCATCCATTCAAAGCTGAAAAAGCCGTCTTCGATTCCATACCAAGGGAGCAACAGGCTTCCAAAAAGACCAACTGCCAGCCATAGGCCGGCAGTTGTATTTGTTTTTGTGTTGAAGGTGTTTATCACTGAGCTTCTTTCAGATTATTCCAGCAACAATATAAGATTGGTTTATTGTGCGTAAACTTCATCATCCCATTTCTTCAATAGACGCTTGCGCTCAGCGCTTGAACCATATTTTTTGAAGTCGTAATCAATTAGCTTGATAGAAGACAGATCAGGCGCAGAAGGAGATGTTTTTGCGCCTGTATTTGATGGTACTTGATACGCTTTTACCTGTAAGGCAAGAGACTGCGCATCCGCACTTAATGCCCAGTCATAAAACTTTTTGGCACTTTCCATGTTTCGTGCTCCTTTGATAATCGACATCGAGCCAATCTCATAGCCAGTACCTTCACATGGTGCGACAACTTTAATTGGGAAACCAGATACAGCCTGCTTTACAGCGTCATGCATAAACACAATACCAATGGTGTTTTCACCTTTTGCAGCTGCTTTAATTGGCGCTGATCCAGATTTTGTGTACTGGTTGATATTCTTGTTTAGCCCTCTCATGAAGTTGAACCCTTCATCTTCACCAAAGATTTGTACCATCGTTGCCAATGTTGTGTAGGCTGTACCAGATGAATTTGGGTTCGCCATTTGCACATGACCTTTAAATTCAGGCTTTAGGAGATCTTTCCAGCATGCTGGCACAGGCAGATTATTTTTTTTCAGCAGCTCCTCATTATAGCCATAGCCAAGTGCGCCTGAATAAATCCCAATGGTTTTGTCGGATGCCGATGTTGCCTGACGCAACGCCCAGTCCTGTAGCTGCGAGCGCATCGACGATTTATATGCTTCTGTAAGGCCTTCCTCTGCGGCCTGTAAATGTGGATCGCCAGTGCCACCCCACCATATATCCCCTTTGGGGTTAGCTGATTCAGCTTTTATCTGTGCAAATGTTTCACCAGAACTTTTGCGTGTCATATTAACTTTTATGCCAGTGGCAGCTGAAAATTCCTTTGTCATTAACTGACACCAGTCTTCCTGCGCACTACAGTAAAATGTGAGCTTATCTGCTCCCAGTGCAGCAGAAGATGCACTCATTGCTAATCCTGCGATGAACATCGTAATATATTTCTTCATAATTCTCTCCCTTTTAGCCTTTCAAAGTTAATTGTTACACTTTTGTTACAAAACTATTACAAAATTTAGTAAGCTAGGAAAGTTTATTTATGTGATTTTATAGCTACGCCAGTTTAGGCCGAGTTTCAAACTAGGAGTAACCGATGGACATTAGCGCTATTTCTTCTTCCGCAAGATATCAATTTGCTAAAAACCTAATTGGTGAAGCAGGGCAGATGGCTCTAGCCTATTTTTCAGATCTTAGCCAACTCGAGATTGAAAAAAAGGGTCATCAGGATTTGGTATCACAGGCAGATAAAAATGTAGAAATATTTATTCGTGAACATATCTCTGCCCAGTTTCCCGATGATGGCATTATTGGCGAAGAGGGTGGTAGCTTCATTGGAACATCTAGCAGTGATTCAGGCTATAGATGGATAATTGATCCAATTGACGGCACGGCTAACTTTGTATCTGGTATCCCGGCATGGACAGTAGTCATCGCGCTGGTGAGAGATAATGTCGTCATCGCAGGCTTTATTTTTGACCCTGTCCAGAATGAACTATTCACCGCTACAGATGGCGGCGGTGCCTTTTGCAATGGTCTGTCACTTTCTGTATCAGATGCACAGAGCTTACATGACGGTTCTGTTGCGGTTGGGTTTTCAAACAGAAGCAAGGCTGGGTTTATCAATAAACTGGTGGACCAGATTGTAAATGATGGTGGTGTATTTTACAGAAACGCCTCAGGTGCACTATCATTAGCATATGTTGCAGCTGGAAGATTAATTGGCTATAGCGACGAT
>WTJO01000054.1 GCA_011524805.1 Alphaproteobacteria bacterium | reverse complement strand
CGTCCGGCAGTGAATGTGGGTCTGTCTGTGTCTCGTGTGGGTTCAGCTGCGCAGACAAAGGCGATGAAGCAGGTTGCTGGTTCTATTAAGATGGATTTGGCGCAATATCGTGAGATGGCTGCTTTTGCGCAGTTCGCCTCTGATATGGATGCCTCAACACGTAAGTTGCTGGAACGTGGCGCACGCCTGACTGAACTTTTGAAGCAGCCTCAATATTCACCAATGAGCGTAGAAGAGCAGGTTGCTGTTATCTTCGCAGGTGTGAAGGGGTATCTGGATGGCATTCAGGTGTCTGACATTGGCCGTTTTGAAGCTGGTCTTCTGGATGCGCTTCGTGGTTCAGGTGCTGACATTCTGGCCAGCATCCGTGCCGAGCAGAAAATCACTGATGACACAGAAGCAAAACTGCATGATGCCATTGGCAGCTATGCAAAGAGCTTCGCTTAATTCTAGATTGTCGTCACTCGTTTGAGGAGTCCCGCAGATGCCTAATCTGAAGGATTTGAAAAACCGGATTAACAGCGTGAAATCCACGCAGAAAATCACCTCTGCCATGAAAATGGTGGCAGCGGCGAAACTGCGCCGGGCTCAAGACGCGGCTGAATCTGCACGTCCTTATTCAAACCGAATGCAGGATGTGATTTCAGGCTTAGCAGCCAAGGCTGATGCCTCATCTGCACCAGCCCTTCTGGTTGGTCGTCCTGAAACAAAAACGCATCTGCTGGTCATTATCTCAGCAGATAAGGGTCTGTGTGGTGGTTTCAACGGGTCTGTTACCCGTGAAGCCCGCCTGCTGATTGCCGAAAAAGAAGCGGCTGGTCAGTCTGTCATGGTCTATATTGTTGGTCGTAAATCTGGTGATGCGCTGCGTCAGGAGATTGAAGGCAAGCAGTTTAACCGTGTGGATAATGTCCAGGGCTCTTCGGTCAGCTTCGGCGATGCCGCAGAGATTTCTGAAAAAATCATAGATGGTTTTGAAGCTGGTCAGTTTGATTCTGTATCCATGGTATATAACCGGTTTGTGAATGCAATCACACAGACCATTACCCATACCAGCCTTATTCCTGCTGATGTTCAGGCATCAGAAGGCGAAGAACAGGGTCAGGCCAGCTATGAATATGAACCTGATGAAGCTGAATTATTGGGCGCCTTGCTTCCCCGTAATATCAGCACACAATTATTCAGTGCGCTGCTGGAATCATCAGCCGCTGAACTTGCTGCCCGGATGACAGCGATGGATAATGCCACCCGCAATGCTGGTGACATGATTGATCGCCTCACCCTTGTTTATAACCGTACCCGTCAGGCCAACATCACCAAAGAGTTGATTGAAATCATCTCTGGTGCTGAAGCGCTGTAAGACGGAAATTTGAACCTAGCCACGAGCCGGAGTTAGACCATGGCAAATAATGCAGTTGGTAAAATCAGCCAGGTGATTGGGGCGGTTGTCGATGTTGAATTCGATGGCCAGATTCCTGATATCCTGAACGCACTGGAAGTTGACAATAACGGTCAGCGTCTGGTGCTAGAAGTCGCACAGCATCTGGGCGAATCAACAGTCCGTACCATTGCGATGGACTCAACAGAAGGTCTGGTCCGTGGCGCAGAAGCCACTGACACAGGCGCGCCAATCACTGTGCCGGTTGGCCCAGAAACATTAGGTCGTATCCTGAATGTGATTGGTGAGCCGGTGGATGAGGGCGCTCCTGTTGAAGCCAAGGCATCATTCCCAATTCACCGTCCCGCTCCGGAATATGTGGATCAGTCTACTGAAGCCGAAATTCTGGTAACAGGGATTAAGGTTATTGACCTGCTGGCACCTTATGCCAAGGGTGGTAAGATTGGCCTGTTTGGCGGTGCTGGTGTGGGTAAAACCGTTACCATTATGGAATTGATTAACAATGTGGCGAAAGCCCATGGTGGTTATTCTGTTTTTGCAGGCGTGGGCGAACGTACACGTGAAGGTAATGATTTGTTCCATGAAATGGTGGAATCAGGCGTTATCAAAACAGACGGCCCGGGCTCAAAAGCAGCGCTTGTTTATGGTCAGATGAATGAACCTCCAGGAGCACGTGCACGTGTGGCTCTGACCGGTCTGACACTGGCTGAATATTTCCGTGATGAAGAAGGTCAGGACGTTCTGTTCTTCGTCGACAACATCT
>WTJO01000122.1 GCA_011524805.1 Alphaproteobacteria bacterium | reverse complement strand
GCACTTCATACAGGCGCGGCACAGCCGTCATCAAGGTTGGTTTTACCTCTGCCAGATTGGCAGAAATTTTGTCTGCCCCCTCGCAATACCAGACCTCGGCGGCTATCTGGAAAGGCAGATGCATACCGGCCGTATGCTCGTAGGAATGAGACAGAGGCAACAGACTTAAAAAAACCGCATCTGTGGTTGCATCGCCCTCATCAAGCAATTCTATGGCAGCTTTAATATTTGACTGGATAGACCGGTGAGTAAGCTTAACACCTTTTGGCCTGCCCCCTGTGCCTGACGTATAAATGATACAACAGACATCATCACTGTTCTGGTTTCTTAATGCCTTGTCAAACCCGTCAAATACAGGTGCATTATCAAGTAAAGTTTCAAGCTCGAAACAGCCTTGCTTATAGCGCTTTACCAGCTTGTCATCATCCAGTGTTGACAGCGCATCAAAACAGATAAACGGGATGTTCTGTTTTATGTTACTTAACGCTGACAGCATTTTCTGGCCAATAATTCCGCCTGAGCAAAAAACAAATGATGATGCAGAATGCGTCACGATATAATGATGGTCATCTATGGTATTGGATGTGTAGGCAGGCACCGAAACACACCCGATAGCCATTACAGCCAGATCGGCAATGGCCCATTCTGAGCGGTTCTCGCCACATATGACAATATGGTCACCTTGCTTTGCCCCCATATCATGCAAAATGGCAGATAGCGCCTTTACCTTATCAGCTATCTGGGCATAGCTTTGCTTTACCCAGACATCATCACGCTTATCAACCAGCAATGTTTTTTCGGCAAATTTTGATGACATTTCAAAAAATGCGAGTGGCAGATTAGCCTCTTCAATATAATGTCCGGCCATAGCAGGATTCCTTTTCCAGATTGGCGTTATTGGCTAAGTATCGGCTAGCTAGGGAAAAAAGACAATGATTTTGAGAGACAGATAGGCTAGGATTTGAAGCAAATGGGATTGATGACGTTTTGTCAGCCCGTTACATACCAGTTCAGCAAGGATGTATAATGAATAACAGCTTTGACATGCTAAGCCAGATGGTTGGTAATACCCCGCTTATTAAATTGCGCAAATTGTCCGAGATTACCGGCTGTTCTATTTATGGCAAAGCTGAATTTATGAATCCGGGTGGCTCTGTCAAAGACAGGGCGGCAAAGGCCATCCTAGAGCATGCCGAACAGACAGGTGCGCTGAAACCGGGCGGCACCATTGTTGAAGGCACTGCCGGCAATACAGGCATCTCGCTTAGCCTGCTGGGTAATTCAAAAGGCTATAAAACCGTTATTGTGATGCCTGAAACGCAAAGTCAGGAAAAAAAAGATGCGCTCAGGCTGTGCGGCGCAGATTTGCGGCTAGTGCCTGCTGTGCCGTATCGGGATCCAAATAATTATGTGCGTTATTCCGAAACATTGGCAAATGAGTTGAATGAGGCGCAGGGTGGTGGTGTTATTTGGGCAAACCAGTTTGACAATACTGCCAATATGCATGGCCACTACACCAGTACCGGCCCCGAATTTTTTGACCAGACAGACGGCAACATCGACGGCTTTATCTGTGCTGTCGGCTCTGGTGGTACACTCGCAGGTACAGGTAAATATCTTAAAGAACAGAATGCCAAAATCCAGATTGGTCTAGCTGATCCCTATGGCTCGGCGCTGTTTTCCCATTATGTTGAGGGCGAACTTAAATCAGAAGGCGGGTCTGTATCAGAAGGTATTGGTCAGGGACGGATAACTGAAAATCTGGCGCATGCCGTGGTTGATATGGCCTTCAGAATTTCTGATGAAGAGGCCTTGCCGATTATCTATGATCTGATGGCAGAAGAAGGGCTGTATCTTGGCGGCTCAAGTGCTATTAATATCGCTGGCGCGCTTGCCATGGCAAAACAGATGGGGCCTGGCCATACAATCTGCACAATCCTGTGTGACTCAGGTCAGCGTTATCAGTCAAAAATCTGGAATCCCGAATTTCTGAAGGCCAAGAATCTGCCTGTACCGGCGTGGCTTTCCTGAATATCTTAGGATAGGAGATAGATTATGGCAGAATATCTTGTAACAGCAGAATGGCTTCAGGTAGCATTGGCAGAAAATAACAACAGGCCAGTCAAACTTGTTGAGGCAACCTTCTTTTTGCCAACCATGAACAG
>WTJO01000272.1 GCA_011524805.1 Alphaproteobacteria bacterium | reverse complement strand
AATCGCTTCAGCACATCATGGCCAACAGGGGTAGCGGTCTGTTCAACCTGTCTGACAATATCCACCAGCTCTGTCTGTTCAAATTTATTGAAGGTGACCTGAAGGGTTTTTTGTTCTTCTGAAAGGGTAAAATCCATAATATGCCTCGCCTGACTGTGTCGCACCATCTTTGTTTACCTAAACTTCTAATTTGTAGTTTCAGCCAGTTTTGCTAGCGTGTAAATGAAATAAATTACCCTTATTATGCATAGGAGGCCTGTGGAATGGGCGCGTTAAACCACTTGAAAGTGCTTGATCTAAGCCGGATTCTGGCAGGGCCATGGTGTGGGCAATGTCTGGGCGATTTGGGCGCAGAAGTGCTCAAGATAGAACATCCTGATGGTGGTGATGATACCAGAAAATGGGCGCCACCTTATGTAACCCAGGCAGATGGCAGCCAGAAAGATGGTGCCTATTTCACTGCCTGCAACCGCAATAAACGCTCTGTGGTGATAGATTTTTCAACTCCGGAAGGCGCTGCGCTGGTCGCACGGCTGGCAGAAGAGGCAGATATTGTAATTGAGAATTTCAAGGTTGGCGGGCTGGCGAAATACGGACTTGATTATGACAGTCTGAAGCAGAAAAATCCGGGGCTGATTTACTGTTCTATCACAGGCTTTGGCCAGACAGGCCCTTATGCGCATCGTGCAGGCTATGACTATCTAATTCAGGCGATGGGCGGTCTGATGAGCATCACCGGACAGCCAGATGGGCAGGCTGGAGGCGGGCCTGTCAAGGTCGGGGTGGCGGTGTCTGATCTGTTTACCGGCATGTATGCAACTGTTTCTATTCTGGCCGCTATCGCCCACCGCGAGAGAACTGGCGAAGGCCAGCATATAGACTGCGCACTATTTGACTGTCAGACCGCCATGCTTGCCAATCAGGCCTCGAACTGGCTGGTTGGCGGTATCAATCCTGAACGTATGGGCAATGCGCATCCGAATGTGGTGCCCTATCGCGCCTATCAGCTGGCAGATGGCCATGCCATTATCGCCTGCGGAAATGACAGCCAGTTTGCCCGTCTGATGGCACGTCTTGGCAGGCCGGAGCTGGCAGAAGATGACAGGTTCAAAACAGCGCCTGCGCGTGTTATCCACCGCGAACAGCTAGAAGAAATACTGGACGGGATTGTCATAGGCTGGCAGCGTGACCAGCTGATCGCGGCGCTGGAAGAGGAGGGTGTGCCATGCGGGCCCATTAATGAGGTGCAGGATGTATTTTCTGACCCGCACGCCCGCGCCAGAGGGGTCGAAGTGCCCATGACACAGCAGGATGGCACGGTGATACCGACTGTTGCCTTCCCTGCCAGATTTGGCAAAACGCCGGCAGAATATCACACCGCCCCGCCACCGCTTGGCGCCAGCACAGAGGCAGTGCTGTCTGAGCGGCTGGGGCTTGACAGTGCGGCGATTAAGGCGCTGAAAGCCTCTGGCATTATCAGATAGAAGTAGCAGAAAATTGCACTATATTAGGGGGTGAAGGGATTTGACTATGCATCAACATACCACGCCAAAGGCTATGATATATGGGGTTATGATGATGGCGATGGCCCAGCTATTCTGGCCATATGCCGCCTATGCCGAACGCTATGAACTAGTATCGCCGCCTATCTGCAAAAATAATCTGTCCGAACAGGTGATATTTGAGAGCCATGATAATGACAGGGGCAGATTTGCCGCCGGTATGGCGCGGCGTGATGGCGAGGGCAGGCCTGTGGTGTATCGGTTTAATTTCCAGTTTGCGCCTGCCGGCATGCAGCATTTTATTGATCTGCATGAATGTGCGCATCATCAGACAGGCGATATAGACAGGCCGCACCCGCCCAGAAACAGCCCCGAACATCTGATGAATGAAAGCATTGCGGACTGTATTGCGATACTGCGTATCAGAGATGAATTTGACATGCCCGACAGGCTGTTTGACGAGATTGCCGCACAGTTGCGCGCCGATATGTCAGCCGCAGGCTTCCCCGAAATTTCAATCTCCAGCCGCCTGTCCAATATCTCCAACTGCTATGCAGACTACCCGCCCGCCGAACAATTTATCAGCCGCATTTTGCAGGATAGAGGGTGATAAGTACCATCTCGTCCTTATAGCAGTGATAGGGCCATTACTAATATAGATAAAC
>WTJO01000013.1 GCA_011524805.1 Alphaproteobacteria bacterium | reverse complement strand
ATTCTCAGTCTGGCAAAGCAGGCTCTGCATGGCTGCTGGAAACAGAACATCATGTTCGCCTGCCACGCGGTATGGAAGTTGAATTTAGCCAGATTGTCCAGCAGACAGCTGATTCAACTGGCCGCGAGATGACAGCAGATACTATCTGGCAGATTTTTGATGAAAGCTATCTTCAGGCGCAAAGCCCGTTCAAGCTGGTAAGTTTTGAAACTCACCCCTCGCAGGCAGAAGATGGTAAGGAAGCCGTGCAGGCAACCCTGTCCTATCAGGGTGTCGAACAGATAATTTCCGAGACTGGCAACGGGCCAATTTCAGCCTTTGTGGATGCAATTAGAAATCACTATGATGTCAGCTTCACGCTGGCAGATTTCGGCCAGAATACGCGTAGCTCAACATCAAAGGCAGAAGCGGCGGCCTATGTCGAACTGAAAGATAGTGCTGGCAACTCATTCTATGGCGCAGGGATTGATACCTCAATCACCCTTGCCCCTATCAAGGCAATTATCTCGGCTGTGAACAGGCTGGTCACACACAAAAGCTAGATTATTCTGCGATATGTACAGAAGATGACAGCGCTAGCCGCCTCTGATCTCGCCGCCATTATTTTTTGCCACTGTGGAGATGATTGTATCTGAGATAGCTTTCAGCTCATCTTCTGTGAAGGTGGCTGATTTTGGCTGCAATGTTGCGGTCAGGGCAACTGATTTTTTGCCAGCCTCAATATTGCTTCCCTGATAGATATCAAACACCTGAACATCTGTGACCACATCACGTGCGGCTTTGCGCACAGACTGCACCAGTGCCTGCGCCTCTACCTGCTCATCGACAATAAAGGCGAAATCACGGCTTACCGGCTGGAATGCAGATAGATTAAGCAACGGCTTCATAGGGCCTTTATTGCGCGCAAGCGGAATTGTATCCAGCCAGAATTCAAAGCCTACAATAGGCGATTTCAAATCATAATGCATCAAAATGGCAGGATGCAGCTCGCCAAAATATCCCATATCCATCTTGCCCAGCTTTAGCCTGCCAGACCTGCCCGGGTGCATCCAGTCCGGCGCATCACGGCTGACCACCAGATTGTCAACTGACACGCCGATCAGCGCCAGCGCGGCCAGAATATCTGCCTTGCTGTCAAACGCAGTTACAGGCTCTGCCTTCTGCCGCCAGTCTGCACTGCGGATATTGCCCTGTCTTATACCAGATACGCATATGCGCTGGCCTGTCTCATCTGGCGAGAGAAATACAGGGCCTATTTCAAACAGGCTGATATTATCGATACCGCGATTATTATTGCGCGAGATAGCCTGAAGCAGATTAGGCAGAATTGACGGGCGCATCATATCCAGATCAGTGCTGATAGGATTGGCCAGACGCAGCCCCTCATCTACGCCGCCAAACAGGCGTGCATCATCTGACTTCAGAAACGAAAACGTCACCGCTTCGGTAATGCCGCGTGAGGTGAGCAGGCGCCGCAATAAAGGCACACGTTTCTGTTCGGCAGAATAGGCAGGGCGCGCAATTACCGAATTACGTGGCAGCGCTGTCATATTCAGCTTATCAAACCCGAATATTCTGATGATTTCCTCTACCAGATCGGCACTGCCGTCAATATCGTTACGCCATGGCGGCACGGTCACGTCCCAGCTTTCCTCGCCCCTGTCATCAACATCAAAGCCAAGGATTTCAAGAATCTGTTTCTGGTCTGCCCGAGGCACATCTACGCCGGTGAGTTGTCGGGTGCGCGAGAGAGAAAATGCGATCGTTTTCGGGATGTAGCTGTTAGCGCCTGCCAATGTCAATTCAGAGAAGCTGCCGCCACAAATCTGCTGGATGAAGCGTGCAATATAGCCTGCCATCTGTTCAGGGCCGCACTGGTCAAGACCGCGCTCAAACCGGTAGCGCGCATCTGAATGCAGATTCAGCTTCCGGCCTGTAGTGGCCACGCTGACAGGATCAAATACGGCAATTTCAAGAAACATATTTGTAGTGCTGTCGCTTACGCCAGTGCGCTCACCGCCCATCACCCCTGCAATATCATCAGGGCCATCTTCATCACCTATTACCAGCATGCCTGTCTCTGTGATATAGGTTTTTTCGTTCAGTGCCAGAATTTCCTGCCCAGATGAGGCGGCGGTGATGGTAAGCTGGTTGCCGGCGATTTTGTCACCATCATAGGCATGGAGCGGCCTGCCAAGATCGAACATGATATAGTTTGTAATATCAACCAGTGCCGAGATAGGGCGCTGGCCAATCGCGGTCAGCCTGTCTGCCAGCCATGCAGGCGAAGCGCCATTTGAGACGCCGGAAAACATTCTGCCAGATACTGCAGGCACAAGCGCTAATGCGCTATCGTCAATATGCCATGTAACCGGGCTTGCGCCTTCGCCAACCGCAGGGCTGAAATCAAGTGGTTTCAGACTGCCCATGCCGGCGGCGGCCAGATCGCGTGCAACCCCCCGCACCCCAAGACAGTCGCCCCTGTTCGGGGTGATGGCAATTTCAATCACAGGGTCTATCTGGCTTAACCTGATTTGTTCTGCATAGTCAGCAAAATTTGCCCCTGTCTGTGCATCTGCCGCAAGCTCGATAATACCGTCAGCCTCTTCGCTAATGCCAAGCTCGGCAGATGAGCAAAGCATGCCTTGCGAAGTCTCGCCTCTTATCTTGCCTGCCTTGATAGTAATATCTGCCCCGGGCACATATGCACCCACAGGCGCCAATACTGTTTTCAGGCCTGACCGTGCATTTGGCGCGCCGCACACAATAGATAATGTCTCACCCCCTGCATTGACAGTACAGACACGTAGCCTGTCCGCATTAGGATGCTGTTCTGCGGTGACAATCTCGGCCACACGGAAAGCCGCAAAGCTCTCACGCGGATTTACAAGCGATTCAACTTCCAGCCCGACCATGGGCAGCATGTCGACAATCTGCTCAAGGCTGGCATCAGTTTCCAGATGGTCAAAAAGCCAGGATAATGTGAATTTCATCGCCTTACTCGCCTCCCAGACCTGTATGCAGAGCCGCCATATCGGCACTTACAAAGCCGTAATGCCGAAGCCAGCGCATATCTGAATCATAAAATGTACGTAAATCGGGAATGCCATATTTCAGCATTGCTAGACGCTCTATCCCCATCCCGAAAGCAAACCCCTGCACCTGTTCAGGATCATAGCCGCAATTTTCAAGCACACGCGGATTAACCATGCCGGAGCCCAGAATTTCAAGCCAGTCGTCACCCGCACCAATTTTCAGCCCACCATCAGAGCGACTACAGCCAATATCGACTTCGGCAGAAGGTTCTGTAAACGGAAAGAAGCTAGGCCTGAAGCGCACAGGCAAATCATCCACCCCGAAAAATGCACGGCAGAAATCAATAAGACAGCCTTTCAGATGCCCCATATGAATATTTTCGCCAATCACCAGCCCTTCACATTGATGGAACATGGGAGAATGGGTGGCATCATGATCAGACCGGTAGGTACGCCCCGGCACAATCAGCCTGATAGGCGGTTTCATTTTTTGCATGGTGCGCACCTGAACAGGCGAAGTATGGGTGCGCAACACAGGGCGCTGCCCTGCCTCATCAGGCATCAGATAAAACGTATCATGCTCCTGACGGGCAGGATGTTCTGGCGGGATATTCAGCGCGGTAAAATTATAATAATCTGTCTCGATATCAGGGCCTTCGGCAATCACAAATCCCATATCGCTGAAAATAGCCGTAATTTCTTCGATTGTTCTGCTTAGCGGATGGGCAAATCCCTGCGCCTGCTGAGCTATGGGCAGAGAGATATCTATCTGCTCTTCTGCCAGTTTTTTATTCATTGCCTCTGCGCCTAGCGTCTTTGCGCGCGCAGCGATAGCCTCGGCAATCTGGTCTTTGAGGATGTTGAGCGCCTGTCCGGCCTGTTTGCGGTCTTCTGGCGGCAACTGGCCAAGCTGTTTCAGCTGTTCCGAAATACGTCCTTTTTTGCCAAGCGCATCCAGCCTCACAGCTTCCAGCGCCTCATTATCAGCCGCCGCCTGAATTGCTGCCTCAAAATCTGATTTTAATGTTTCAAGATCACTCATCTTAGATACTCGTCGCTGGCAGAAAATATGTAATGCCTCTGGCACCAAAAAAAACGGCGCCACCTTAACCTGAAGTCAAGGCGCCGCCATCGCATTATCTTGTTGAACCAGCTATTAGCTGGCAGCCTTGGTAGCAGCGCGTGACTTCTCAACAAATGCTGCAAATGCCTGAGGCTCATGCACAGCCAGATCGGCCAGCATTTTTCTATCTACCTCGATACCTGCATTTGCCAGTCCGCCCATGAAGGTTGAATAGGTCATGCCATGGATACGGGCAGCCGCATTGATACGCTGAATCCACAAAGCTCTGAACTCGCGCTTGCGCACGCGCCGGTCGCGATAGGCATATTGACGTGCCTTATCAACCGCCTGTTTTGCTGCTTTGAAGGTGTTTTTGCGGCGGCCATAATAACCTTTTGCCGCATTCATTACTTTTTTATGACGGGCGTGTGATGTAACGCCTCTGCTTACTCTTGCCATATCTTAATCTCCATCCAGAATCTTATCGTTTACGCGCATAACGCCTTAGGCGTAAGGCAGAAAACGCTTTACGATGCGTGCATCAGCATCGCTCAGGATCATAGTACCTCGTGCTTTACGCTTCATTTTCTGGGTGCGACGACGCAAGTTATGTTGCAGAAAGGCCGCTGAGCCGCGTACCTTGCCATTTGCGGTAAGACGGAAGCGTTTTTTCGCTCCGCTTTTTGTTTTCATCTTGGGCATTTCAAACCTCTTTGTTATGGGTGTGTCTGTCATGTCCGATATTCGGGCAAAACAGACAAAATTACCGGCCAGGCAGCCCTTTTTCAGCCCGGACGCGATATGTTTCGTCCGCTCTTATACGCAACTTGTCGGGATAAATCAAACTTTAATCGTGCCTTTTGGGCATAGATTGCGGCCATCTGGCAGCACCACAACCTGTCATCGCCTATTTCGGAGCGATGACCATCACCATCTGGCGGCCTTCCATCTTTGGTTCGGCCTCAATTTTTGCAGTTTCATCTATATCTTCACGCACACGTGCCAGAAGCTGGCTGCCTAAATCGACATGCGCCATTTCTCTGCCTCTGAAGCGTAAGGTAATTTTCACCTTATCACCTGCGGCAAGGAATTTTTGCACAGCCCGCATTTTGACATCATAATCATGACTGTCGATATTCGGTCTAAGCTTAATTTCTTTAACTTCGATGACTTTTTGTTTCTTGCGTGCCTCTGAAGCACGTTTCTGCATCTGGTATTTGAATTTGCCATAATCCAGAATTTTACAGACAGGCGGTTCCGCATTTGGCTGGATTTCAACCAGATCAAGACCAAAGGATTCTGCTTTCCTGAGCGCTTCTTCGATACTGAGAATCCCGAGTTGTTCGCCTTCAGGATCTATACAACGGATATTTGCTGAAACAATTTCAGAATTAATACGCGGGCCTTCATTTTGAGGCCGCTCTTGACGTGAACGTGCTATGAAACTCTCCTATCTGCTGTTCATAGATATAATATAATGCCTTATAACGGTCTGACCACCATGGATGTTCGCGCTTTATGACCTTCTTTTTGCCGATTATTTGGCAGATGTGCAAGTTTTTTATAACATCTTGAAGCCGCGACCTAAGCTGTGTGGCTAGCAGTTACGCATATCGGGTGGCAGAGCCTGTTCTGCCATGGTGGCCACTGCATCGGCAATAGGCATAACCTGTTGTGCGTCCGAGCCTAGCTGTCTGACTGCAACTGTGCCGGCTTCGGCCTCACGCCCGCCAACTGCCAGAATAAATGGCACCTTGGCTGTTGAATGTTCGCGGATTTTATAGCCAATTTTCTCGTTACGGCAATCTATCTCAACCCTGATGCCTGCCTGCAATGCCTGTTCATATACGCTCTGGGCATAGTCATTGGCTGCTTCTGTAATCGGCGCGATGACCGCCTGTACAGGGGACAGCCATACAGGCATTCTGCCTGAATATTGTTCAATCAGAATACCAATCCAGCGTTCCAGCGAGCCCAGAATAGCGCGATGCAGCATTACAGGGCGGCGGCGTGCACCATCTTCGGCAACATATTCTGCATCCAGCCTGTCAGGCAGCACAAAATCAACCTGCAAGGTGCCACATTGCCAGTCTCTGCCAATCGCATCTCGCAATACAAATTCCAGCTTGGGGCCATAAAAGGCACCTTCACCCGGATTAAGCTCTGTATCCAGACCAGCCGCTTTGGTTGCTTCTGTCAGCGCTTTTTCAGCCTTGTCCCAGGTTGCATCATCACCTGCGCGCACTTCGGGGCGGTCAGAGAATTTCACTCTGACATCAGTAAATCCGAAATCAGCATAAATATCCTGAAGCAAATTACAAAAAGCGACAGATTCAGAATTAATCTGCTCTTCTGTGCAGAAAATATGCGCATCATCCTGAGTGAAGGCACGGACACGCATAATGCCATGAAGCGCGCCTGATGGCTCATTTCTGTGGCATGAACCAAATTCGGCCATCCGCAATGGCAGGTCACGGTATGATTTTATCCCCTGACGATAGATTTGCACATGCCCGGGGCAGTTCATTGGCTTTAATGCCAGTGTTCTGTCTTCATTGGTTTCGGCTGTAAACATATTCTCGCCGAACTTGTCCCAGTGGCCGGAGGCTTCCCACAGGCTTCTATCTACCAGCTGCGGTGTTTTTACCTCGCCATAATCGGAAGCTTCAAGCCTACGGCGCATGTAATTTTCAATTTCGCGATATAGCACCCAGCCCTTTGGATGCCAGAACACAGAGCCTGCCGCCTCTTCCTGAAGATGGAAGAAGTCCAGCTGTTTGCCCAGCTTGCGATGATCCCGCTTCTCAGCCTCTTCCAGCATTACAAGATAGGCATTTAGCTCTTTTTCTGTCAGCCATGCCGTGCCGTAGATACGTTGCAGCATAGGCTTGTTTGAATCACCACGCCAATAGGCGCCAGCTACCTTCATCAGCTTGAAGGCATGGCCAGCCTTGGCTGTTGAGGTCAGATGCGGGCCACGACATAAATCAACAAAATTGCCCTGTGTGTAATAGCTTACCTGCTCATCTGAAGGAATAGATTCAACAAGCTCAATTTTGAATGGCTCATTTTTTTCCTGATAGAATGCAAGCGCCTCATCTCTGCTCCAGACACCGCGGGTAATCTCTTCATCTCTGTCGACAATCTCATGCATGCGCGCTTCAATCGCGTCTAGATCATCTGTGCTGAACGGGGTATCACGATGAAAATCATAATAAAACCCGTTTTCAATTGCTGGCCCAATTGTAACCTGCGTATCCGGATATAGCTCAAGCACAGCCTCTGCCATGATATGGGCGCAGTCATGACGGACAAGCTCAAGCGCTTCATCTGTGTTTTTCGCTGTGATCAGTGATAGCTCACAATCATGATCAATCTGTCTGTTCAAATCCCATGGCGCGCCATTAACAGTTGCCGCCATCGCAGCCTTGGCAAGGCCGGGGCCTATATCTGCGGCAATCTCGGCGGGGGTAACAGACCTTTCAAACTGTCTGTCTGATCCATCAGGCAATGTAATCACGGGCATTACAATCTATCCTTCTTTTCGTCTTTTTATGACGTATATATTCCTAGTCCGCATCAAGCAGGCTCTGGTAAATTGACATTGTTTTATCACAC
This sequence comes from Alphaproteobacteria bacterium, assembly GCA_011524805.1. Classification (GTDB taxonomy): domain Bacteria; phylum Pseudomonadota; class Alphaproteobacteria; order Puniceispirillales; family Puniceispirillaceae; genus WTJO01. The sequence continues at coordinate 1,265 of WTJO01000013.1, read as the reverse complement.
ATCTGCTGTTTTGAGAAATACCGTGACACCTGATCGCGTGCCTGTTTCGCCAGTTTTTGCCGGCTTGCAGCAGATAATACTAATGCGTTATTCAAAGCCTGTGCCAATTCGTCAGTCTTGCACGGGCTTGCCAGCCAGCCTGTTTTATCTGGCAGAATAGATTCTATCGCACCGCCATGGGCAAAAGCTACCACAGGCCGCCCCATAGCCTGCGCTTCAAGGGCGATACGTCCAAACGGTTCGGGGTGAATAGACGGCATCGCCACAACATCTGCCAGCATTAATGCAGCCGGCATATCAATTGAAGCTTCTGCTATCCGCAACCGCCCCCCAAGACCTGTCCTAACAGCACGGGCACGCAGTTTTTCGATAAATTTTATTTCGCCACTACCAGCCCCTACCAGCACCAGAGATACGGTTTTATCGTCCAGTCTTGCCACCGCATCTATCAGAACTTCATATCCCTTCCATGCGGTTGGACGTGCCGCCAGCATCACAACCTTGCCATCATCTGGCGCGCCCACACGCTCGGCTTCGGCGATGATACGTCTCTGGTTAACAGCGGCAGGATCAAACAGGGATAAATCAACGCCTCTATGAATGACTGTAATCTTATCTTCAGAGATATGGTTTTTGTAATGGGCAAGCAGATTGTCACGCACATAGTCAGATATGGCGATAACCCTGTCTGCCTGTAGAATTTTTCGATTATATATATGTTTTATTACATTAGACGGCACGAATTTAGAATGGATGGTGGCTACGCTGGCAATGCCCAGATATTTCGCTTCGGACAGTCCTATCCATGCAGGCACACGCGATCTGACATGCACAATATCCGCACTTTCCTGTTGCAGGATGCGCCGTACCTTGTGCCTGATAGATGGCCATTTGAGCGGATTTTTTGAATGGACAGGTATCTCATAGCTGATAGCGCCAACCCGCTTTAGCTGACTTGTTAGCTTGCCGCCATTGCTGATCACAACAGCTTTCCAGCCACGCGCCTGAATAGCTTCGGCCATCTCGATGGTACCGCGCTCTACGCCGCCCTGTTCCAATCTGGGCACAATTTGCACAATAACAGGCTGGGTAATCGATGAAATAGCAGACATTGAACCTTTTATATCTGTTTTAAGGCATTATTGCCGGCATGTCAGAACTGGCATGATGATACTGGCAGATAGTTATTGGCCAGCAATATCAGAATAATCAAGATACTGATAGAATGAAAAGCAGTTTGTGACAATAGATGTTATCATTATAAT
>WTJO01000091.1 GCA_011524805.1 Alphaproteobacteria bacterium | reverse complement strand
ATCCCTGAGCATGTATATGGCGATGGGCAGGATCCGAAAACACATCCTGCAAATTCTGAAAATGTTGTAGGTTCAGGGCCTTTCAAGCTTGTTGAGTTCAAGCGTGATCAGCATATTATCCTTGAGCGTAATGACAATTTCTTCATTGATGGCCGTCCGTATGTTGATAAAATTGTGATGCGGATTATCAAAGACGGGGCTGCACGTACTATTGCGCTTGAGACAGGTGAAGCCCATCTGTCAGGCTTTGAGCAAAATCCGCGTGACATTAACCGTCTTAAGGCTGCATCTGGTGTTCAGGCCACTTCTGGCGGTAATGCCTATGCGGCGATTGGCCCGATTGCATGGCTGGCCTTTAACACGGTTGCTGATGGTCCGACCTCGGACAAGCGTGTGCGTCAGGCTATTGCCTATGCCGTTGATCGCGACTTTATCAACAAGGCCATTATGCTGGGTACATCAACACCCGCATTGACAGGCATTCATCCGGGTTCGCCCTATTTTGAATCCAATGTTGAAACCTATGATCTGAATATTGATAAGGCCAACAAGATATTGGATGATGCAGGCTATCCGCGTGGTGATAACGGTATTCGCTTCCCGCTTACCCTTGATTATGGCTGGGCAGGCATTAAGGCGCAGGCCGAATATATCAAGCCACAGCTAAAGAAGATCGGTATTGATGTTGTTATTCGCTCATCACCTGATTTCCCGACCTGGGCAAAGCGCATTGGCGGTCATGACTTTGAGATGACATGGGATGTGGTGTTTAACTGGGGTGACCCTGTGATTGGTGTTCACCGGACATATCAGTCCAGCAACATCAAAAAGGGTGTGATATGGTCAAATACGCAAAGCTATGCAAATGCCCGCGTTGACGAGCTGCTTGAAATGGCTGGAAGCGAGACCGACCCTGCCAAGCGTAAGGCATTATATTCCGAGTTCCAGAAAATCGTGGCTGACGAGGTTCCGGTATATCACGCCTATGCTCTGCCGTATCATACGATCCATTCAGACAAGCTGGGGAATCCACCAGTTGGTATCTGGGCAACAGTATCGCCTCTGGATCGCGTATATATAAAGTAACGCAACAAGAGGGCACTGCCGGATGGTGGTGCCCTTTTTATCATAAATGTTATTGATAACAGGGGCACCATCCGTGTGAAACCCGATGGCATTATTTAGACAAATCTCGAAACGCATAGCCTATGCTGCCGCCCTGTTGCTTGCTGTGGTTATTCTAAATTTTTTGCTAATACATATTGCTCCGGGTGACATTGCCGACACAATTGCCGGTGATATGGGGGGTGCTACTGCCGAAGTAATGGCACAAATCAGGATTGATTACGGTCTTGATAAGCCCTTTATTGTCCAGCTAGGGCTATATTTATGGAATGTGCTGCAGTTCAATTTCGGATATAGTTTTTTCTTTAATACACCTGTTACCGCGCTGATAGCAGAACGTCTGCCGGCAACCTTACTTCTGGTATTTACAGCCCAGATACTGGCGCTTGTCATCGGCATAATACTGGGCGTTATTTCGGCTAAAAAGCCACATGGCTGGCTATCACATTTTGTAACGCTTCTGGCACTTTTTGGGTATTCTGCGCCTGTTTTCTGGACAGGCATTATGCTGCTAATTGGATTATCGCTGATGGTGCCGCTATTTCCGGTGGCAGGGATGGTAGATGTTACCCTGCTAGATGCGCCACTATGGCGGCAATATCTGGATATAGCCCATCATCTATTCCTGCCAGCTTTGACATTAGCATCAATTTTTCTGGCGCTTTATAGCCGGCTGTGTCGTGCCAGCATGCTTGAGGTGCTGGGCTCAGACTATATCAGGACAGCGCGCGCCAAAGGGCTGTCTGAGCGGGATATTATTTATAAACATGCGCTTAAAAATGCCCTTAGCCCTGTTATTATTCTGGCTGGCTTGCAATTTTCTGCTGTCGTTTCGGGGGCTGTACTGGTGGAAACAGTATTTAGCTGGCCGGGGCTGGGCACGCTGGCACTGCAATCCATATTGGCGCGTGATACCCCGACCATTCTAGGGATTCTGTTTTTCTCTGCGTTGGTAGTTATTATCGGCAATCTGTTAACAGATTTAGCCCTCAGATTTATCGATCCGCGAATTAATAGTAAGTGAGGGGTGATTATGGCCACTAGTAAAAAAAGCCTGCAAACACTTGCTCAAGACCGCGAATCTCTTGCGCTGGTCACGGCGCGTCATCCTGCGCTTGAAGTGTTTTCAATGTTTATTGCCAACCGCGCGGCACTGGTTGCGATGGTGGTATTGATGGCAATTATTCTGGCCGCGATTATTGGCCCTATGGTGTATAAGACAGACCCGTTCGAGATGGTCTGGGCGCCGTTTACACCGCCCGGCACAGAAGGTTTCATTCTGGGCACTGATTATCTGGGTCGTGATTTGCTGGCAGGGCTGCTTCATGGCGGCCGTGTATCAATTACCATCGGGCTGGTGGCGGCTTTGATGAGCGTCTTTATCGGCATTTCTTTCGGGGCATTTGCCGGCTATTACCGCGGCTATGTTGAAGAAGTGCTGATGCGGATCACAGAATTTTTTCAGGTGCTGCCTACCTTGCTGTTCTCAATGGTGATTGTTGCGCTATTTGGTGCCTCGCTCCAAATGATCACGATTGCGATTGGTCTGGTAAGCTGGACGGCGGTTGCTCGGATAACACGGGGTGAGTTTCTGCGTATTCGCGAGCTTGAATATGTCACTGCCTCTCGCTCGGCGGGGGCAACAGACCTGAAATTGATCTTTCAGGTTATTCTGCCCAATGCCCTGCCGCCAATCATTGTTCAGGCGGCTCTGATGGTTGGCTCAGCCATTCTGTTTGAAGCTGGTCTGGCTTTTCTTGGTTTAAGTGATCCGAATGTGGTGAGCTGGGGTCAGATTATCGGCTCCAACAGGCTGTATATTCTGGATGCCAGCTATACGGTGACTGTTCCGGGACTGGCGATTTTCATTACCGTGCTGGCTATCTCGCTGATTGGTGACGGCTTGAATGATGCGCTGAACCCCAAGCTGAGGAGCAGATAATGTCAGACACTATTCTGGACGTAAAAAATCTGCGGGTAGAGTTCAACACCAGAGGCGGTATTGTACCTGTTCTGGATAATCTGTCGTTCAGTCTGGATAGGGGTGAGCGCATCGGCTTTGTAGGAGAGTCTGGCTGTGGTAAATCCATGACAGCACTTGCCCTGATGGGGTTGCTGCCATCCATCGGGCGGGTTGCCTCTGGCCAGATACTGTTCAAGGGACAGGATATTGTCAACGCAAGCACAAAGCGTATGCAGGATATACGTGGCAATGAAATCTCGATGATTTTTCAGGAGCCCATGACCTCTCTAAATCCCGTTTTTACAATAGGTAGCCAGATTGCAGAAGTATTGCACCGACATCGTAACATGGATAAATCTGAAGCCCTTAAAACAGCTGTTGATTTGCTGGATGCAGTGAAAATTCCCGATGCCAGAAACCGGATTGCAAGCTACCCGCATCAAATGTCTGGCGGCCAGCGTCAACGTGTAATGATCGCTATTGCGCTGGCATGTGAGCCTGAAATTCTGATCGCTGATGAGCCGACAACAGCGCTTGATGTAACAGTACAGGCCGAGATTTTTGATTTGTTGCGTGATATTGGCGTGCAGACAAATACTGCCATGATCCTGATCACCCATGATATGGGCGCGGTCAGGCAGATGGCTCAGCGTATGCTGGTAATGTATGCTGGCCGCAAGGTAGAAGAGGGGACTGTAGACCAGATTATCAAATCCCCACGCCACCCCTATACCAAAGGCCTGATTTCCTGTGTGCCGCATATTCGCAAAGGCGCAGACAGGCTGCCGAACACCCTGCCTGAAATTGACGGAATTGTGCCTGATATTACCAGCTTTGGCAAAGATCAATGCCTGTTTGCCCCACGATGTGAGCGGCTTACGCAGCAATGTCTTGACAGAAAACCAGACCATCAGATGATCGGAAAGGCTGAGCAGCAATCCGTGTCATGCTGGCATCCATATGGGCGGCAAACATGAGCAAACCAGCCTTACTTTCTGTCCGTAATCTGTCTGTCCGCTTTCCGCTAAAAGGCAGGGATGAGCATGGAAAACGCAAAACATTGCTTGCGGTGGATAATGTCAGCTTTGATATTCCCGAAGGAAAAACGCTTGGTATTGTTGGCGAGTCAGGTTCGGGCAAAACAACAGCCGCGCTGGCAGTCGCACGGCTGGTTGAAAAAGAAGCTGGCCAGATAATTCTGGATGGTCATGATTTTGGCGCCTTAACAGGTGATGAGCTGCGCATTGCGCGTCAGAATGTGCAGATTATTTTTCAGGACCCCTATTCTTCGCTTAACCCGCGCCTGCGGGCTGAAGATATTGTGCGCGAGCCGCTTCGGCATGCCGGACAGACCAGCCGTCAGGAACAGGATAAGATTATTGACGAATTATTTCATGCGGTGGGGTTGCGTCCGGAACAAAAGCGCCTGTTCCCCCATCAATTTTCTGGTGGCCAGCGTCAACGTATAGGCATAGCCCGCGCATTAGCGCCGCGTCCGTCAATTGTGATTTGTGATGAGCCTGTATCTGCGCTAGATGTGGCAGTGCAGGCACAAATTCTCAATCTGCTGAAATCCTTGCAGAAGCAGTTTAATCTGACCTATCTGTTTATTTCACATGATCTTGGTGTCATCCAGCATATGTGTGACGAGATTGCGGTAATGTATATGGGGCAGGTGGTTGAGCGCGCCAACCGGAACTCATTTTTCAAACAGCAAAAACATCCCTATAGCAATGCGCTATTATCAGCTGTGCCAAGCATTGAGCTACATGCCGAACATATCAGGCGACAGGATATTTCAGGTGCGCCACCTGATTTGACAGTTCCCCAGACAGGATGCCGGTTTGCCGGGCGCTGTCCATTAGCCCAGAAGGCCTGTCATCTCTCTGTGCCTGTGCTGCTTCCCGAGAATGCCAGCCATCAGGCTGCCTGTCATCTGTTGACGGATTAAGCGCTGCTATCGTGATAGGATGTAAATCCAAGCTGATGTAACGCATCTGAAACAGCGTCCAGCTGTTCAATGGCAATGATGATCAGACGGCTATCTTTGTCGTCTGGTCTATCGTGGCTATCGGGATGAGGGGTGAAATTTATATGCCTGCCTGTCTGGTGCCATATCATGGCGCTCTGCTCAAATTTGATAATGCCCTTGCCGCGTAAAATAAGGTGGCTAAATTGTTTGCAGATACGCGAAAATGCCAGCCGGTTGACCGGCCTTTCCGACACCAGCGCAATGCTGTTAAAATCCTGCATATGGTCATGCGTATGGTGGTCAGGGTGAACATGATGGGATTGACTGTCTGTATCGTCATCTGGCACCAGCAATTGCGCCAGATCCGCATCATCAGATAATAGCGTTATAATCGGTACATGGGGTTGATGATGCGCAAGTGTTGTTCTGGCCTCGGCGATTTGTGCTTTGGTAGCTATATCTGTTTTGGTCAGCAGAAAAATATCGGCACTGGCCAGCTGATCCTGCAATGTTTCGTGAAGTCTCGGGTCGGCAAGCTGGTCTGTCAGGCGGGTGGCATCTGCCAGCACAATTGTAAGGCCACAGCGAAGTTCATGATCAATACGGGCGAAATCCATAATCCGGCTTGGATTGGAAACCCCGCTTGCTTCAATCAGAATATGGTCAAACTGGTCACGATACTGCATCAGGTTGATCATCGCTTCTACCAGCCCGCCCGCAAGAGAACAGCAAATACATCCATTTGCCAATTGCATGACCTGACCATCAGTTTCGGTAATCAGGCTTTCGTCAATATTCAGCGCGCCAAAATCATTTACCATCACAGCAAAGCGTCTAGCCCCGCCATTGGCAAGCAGGCGGTTCACAAGGCTGGTCTTGCCTGCGCCCAGAAAGCCGCCAATAACTGTGAATGTAACAGGCTGTTGTGTGGCCATTACCCTTTTCTTGCCCTTGCCTGATGGGCTATGCCGCCCACAATTGTGCCCCATACAGGAATATCCTTGATGGCATCAACAGGGCATTCAAGCGGGTCATTTTCAAGCACGGCAAAATCGGCATATTTACCAGTCTCGATACTGCCAATCAGGTGATCCATATGTAATGTATAGGCTGCTCCCAGCGTAATGGCATATAGCGCTTCACTGGCTGAAATTCTCTCTTCAGGGCCCAGAATATTGCCACTTGCCGTAATGCGGTTCACAGCACACCATGCTGTAAATAACGGTGCTAGCGGGGTGACTGGCGCATCTGAATGAATGGCAAGCGGCACGCCCTCGCGCAACGCAGTTGCACAGGCATCCATCCGCCGCGCCCTGTCAGGCCCCATAGTGATGGCGGCATGCTGATCCCCCCAGTAATAGACATGATTTGCAAACAGATTGGCACAGATACCCAGCTTGGCCATCCGGCGGAACAGGCTGGCATCTGCCATCTGGCAATGCTGAAGGGTGTGTCTGTGGTCAGGGCGATAATGCGCTGTCTGTGCAGCTTCTATTGCATCTATCATCACTTCTGAAGCTTCATCGCCATTGGTGTGGATATGCAGATGCATGCCGGCCTTGTGATAGGCCATAACTAGCTCGGCAAGCTGTTCTGGCGGCATATTCCACAGCCCGTTCGGTGCGCCATTATGATAGCCAGGCCATTTCAGCCTGCCGGTAAAACCCTGTATAGAGCCGTCAGTCATCACCTTGCACAGCCCGAAATGAAGCCTGTCATGATTATCTTTTTGCGCTGCTTTCAGCGTAGCTATCCCGTCTTCAAACCCTTCATCAAGCGTGTTCATTGCAGGCATTAGCCGCAGGGCATAATCGTCACGCGCGGTTACCTCGCGATAGGCTGAAAGAGAGCCTTCATCAAATGTGGCGAACAGATCGGTGGCTGTTGTGGTGCCAACATTGGTGGCAGATTTGGCATATTGCTCAAGCGCATGATGATGGATTTTGCCAAAAAACGGATTGCCTGTCGCTTTATAGGCCATATATTTGGCGGCCATCTCCATAAGCTCGCCCGTAGGCTTGCCAGCATCATCTTTCAGCACGCCATAGACATTGGTGTCATCTGTGATGCCGGCCATCTCAAGCACTTTTGAATTGACGTTAAGCAGATGCCCGTTGGAATGAAGCACAAGTACGGGGCGGGCTGTTGATACCTGATCTAGCTCGCGAACAGACATTCTGTCACCGCCAAAATAAATCGGGTCAAACCCCCATGCAAATAGCGGCGTATCGGGGGTGTCCATTCCAGCCTCAATGCCACTAAGAATATCAACAACATCAGCCATGCTGGTAGCGCCTTTCCAGCGATTACCCTCAGGGTCATATCTGTCCATATATCCGACATAAGGATGGTCCCAGACACCGCCTTCCATTGCATGGGCATGACCTTCTACAAAGCCGGGGGTCAGGATTTTATCGGCAAAACTGTCATTTAAGTCATACGCACCATACATTGCCATCTCATCCAGCGTGCCTGCGCCCAGAATGCGCCCATCCTGAACAGCGACATGGGTAGCATAGGGATTTGAGGCATTCATGGTGATGATTTTCTTGGCCTGAAATACTAGGATCTTTGTCATATTAGCCCTCTTATCTCGATACAGCGTCAATCTATACAGGCTAGGCGATGGGCACGGGAATGACAAGCGCAATATTGCGCTGGCAGGGGCAGGGCGGCCTTATTGGATGTTATGCATTGTTCCCCCATTTTGCTGGCTCGATTTTACCCCCCACATCGTGTAGATAGATGGCTAGCCGCACCGCATAGGGCGAAGGGGGGCAGACAAGCTATATCAGGCCAGAAAAGGAACGCAATATGTCCAAAACAATTCTGATTACAGGTGCCACTGATGGCATTGGCCTTCTGGCCGCGCGCAAGCTGGCAGAGGCAGGCCATCATATCGTTGTGCATGGCCGGAATAAGGACAGGCTGGCAAGCGTGTCGCAACAGCTTGACGGGGCGCCTGCCTATCTTGCTGATTTTAGTGATATGGCCGAGGTGACCGCCATGGCAGAGGCTGTTATCGGCGCGCATAAACAGATTGACGTGCTGATCAATAATGCCGGCATTCTGAAAACAGCCGAGACCGAAACGCGCGCCGGACGTGATATCCGCTTTGATGTGAATATGCTGGCGCCCTATATTCTGACACGGCTGCTTCTGCCTGTGATACCGGCGGCAGGGCGCGTGATAAACCTGTCTTCGGCGGCACAGGCGCCTGTTGATATTGCCGCGATGATGCGCTTTCAGCCAATGCCCGATATGAGCGCCTATGCCCAGAGCAAGCTGGCCATCACCATCTGGTCACAAGAGCTGGCGCGCCAATTGCCAGACGGGCCTGTGATGGTGGCGGTTAATCCCGGCTCGTTGCTGGCCACAAAAATGGTCAAAGAAGGCTTTGGTATCGACGGCAAGGATCTGAATATCGGCGCAGACATTCTGATAAGGGCGGCGCTGTCAGCAGAGTTTGACAAGGCAGGCGGCCGCTATTTTGACAATGATTCAGGCCAGTTTGCACCCCCGCACGAGGCGGCAGAAGACACGGCGCATGTAACAGCGGTGATGGACGGCCTGCGCGCCCTAGCAGATGAGGTGATTGGGTAGAGGGGGTGAATATGGTAACTGAAAACGCCATGCTTGCCCCTGTCTATTCTGGCTAGTCCGGCAGTGAGGTTCTGTCATGCAGATAATTTCCATTCAGAGCCGGTGGTGCTGAAACAGGGTGGCTAGCCCATGGCCTTGTCTGGCGGGGTGTCATAGACCAGCCTGAAACCGGTATGGCCCGTTGAGCTGTCCGGCGAATTTGCGGTGCGGGCGGCTATCCGGTATCTGTGGCAATAGCTGGCATGGCAAAGATATGAGCCGCCTTTGCAGATTTTGAAACCCTGCTTGTCTTTATGCGCCTCACGCACGGCCTTTTTCAGCGACATGACCTTGAAATTCTGGACTGTCCACTCCCAGACATTGCCAACCATCTTATACAGACCATATCAATTAGG
>WTJO01000217.1 GCA_011524805.1 Alphaproteobacteria bacterium | reverse complement strand
ACGCCGGCCGGGCCAAGCATTGTGGTTGCGGCAATGATCTGTTTTATTCTCTCGGTTTTGCCAATTCCGCGAATTTTTGCCAAGGTAAAACAGGACATAAAGCACATATCTGCTTCGCCAACGAAAAGGTAACTGTGATGAACAAGCATGCCAAAGACACATCCAAACTGACCAAAAACCAGTCTCTGGTGCTAGAAGCCCTGTCTGGTGCGCGCCAGCCGCTTGGTGCCTATGCGCTTCTGGACAGGTTGCGTGATGAGGGCTTTAAGGCGCCCTTGCAGGTGTACCGGCCACTTGATCAGCTTGCAGCATTAGGGCTTGTACACCGGCTTGAAAGCCTGAATGCATGGACGGTCTGCTGTGCTGAATCACATCAGGGCACACCTATTTTCGCAATCTGTAATGATTGCGGGATGGTAACAGAACATCTTGATGAGCAGCTTTCCAGCACAATCGAAGCCTTGCCCGAAATGAGCGGTTTTGTGCCAGACAGATCGATTGTTGAAATTTACGGCCAATGTGGCGAATGCAGCGATCAGTAGGCACATCACGTCAAAAGAGGATAATATGATATCACAAGAACAGATAGCCAGATTTGACGCCACCAAAATAGGCTGGCAGACAGATGACAGCGCCAGACTGGCCGCAGCCTTTGAGCAGGACGGGTTTTTGCTGATAGATAATTTTGCGACAGATGCAGAATGTGCCAGCCTGCGTGACCGCACAGACCAGCTTATAGACAATTTTGATGCTGAGGCTAATCAGGTAGTGTTTTCTGCCTCTGGCCAGTCGCATGCCGCCTCTGACTATTTTATGGAATCTGCTGCCGATATATCCTGTTTTCTGGAAGCAGGGGCGGTAGATGAGAGCGGCAGGCTGATAAAGCCAAAGGCGCGGGCAGTAAATAAAATTGGCCATGCTTTACATGATCTTGATCCTGTATTCGCGCCCTTTTCGCGTCAGGAAAAATTCAAACATCTTGTCTCGGCACTGAAGATGCATAGCCCGCTTCTGTTGCAATCCATGGTGATTTGCAAACAGCCCTTTATTGGCGGCGAGGTAAATAGCCATCAGGATTCAACTTTTCTATATACAAGTCCTGAAAGCTGTATCGGGCTATGGCTGGCATTAGAGCCGGCAACGAAAGATAATGGCTGTATGTGGGCGGCCAGAGGCGGGCATAAGGCCAGCTTGAAACATCGCTTTCACAGACAGGGGGACGAGATGGTGATGACATCGCTTAGCGATGAAGCGCTGGCAGACTGCACCACTCCTTTGGAAGCTGATACAGGCACGCTGGTGGTACTGCATGGGCGTCTGCCACATCTATCTCATGAAAATACATCAGATACATCGCGCTATGCATACGCGCTTCATCTGATAGACGGGGCATGTGACTATCCGGCTGATAACTGGCTTCAGCGTCCTGCCTCGCTGCCGCTATCAGGGTTTTGAGCGCGCCTGTTTCAGTTCAGCCAGATGACAGGCTATCTCTGTTGCCAACGATACATTATTTTCTACCAGCGCCTTGTTCGCAGACAGGCTTTCACCATGGGTCAAATTTGAGATTTCGGCCAGCAAGAAGGGTGTAAGCGCCTTGCCGCTAATGCCTGCATCTTGTGCTTTGGCAAGAGCATCTTCTATCACCACCGCCATCTCGTGATAGGGAATGTCAAAGGCAGGCGGGATAGGATTTGCCACCAGCACCCCGCCATCAAGGCCTGCATGCCATTTCTGCCAGCATAGACGGGCAATAGCCTCTGCATCATCTAGCCGCATCTCAATCGGATGCGCAGAGCGCGCCGAATAGAAGGCCGGCATGCTGTCACATCTATATCCGATAACAGGCACGCCATAGGTTTCAAGATATTCCATCGTCAGCCCGATATCCAGAATCGCCTTCGGCCCTGCGCAGATGACAGCGACATTGGTTCTTGCCAGTTCCGGCAAATCGGCGGAAATATCGAAATTTGTTTCTGCGCCCCGATGTACGCCGCCAATCCCGCCTGTGGCAAATATCTCAATCCCTGCCGCCTCGGCGATGATCATTGTGGCTGCAACAGTGGTGGCACCATGGCGTTTCTGGCTAAGCGCAAAGGCTAGATCACGTCTGGATAATTTGGCGATATTGGCTGCTGGCTGTGCGATAACGTCAAGCTCTTCTGTGCTAAGTCCGGCCTTTGCTATACCATCCAGCACGGCGATAGTAGCTGGTACTGCACCGCCATTCCGTACCCTGTCTTCTAATGCCTTTGCGGTCTGGATATTATCAGGATAGGGCAGACCATGCGCGATAATGGTTGATTCAAGCGCTACCACAGGCCTGCCTGACGCCAGCGCATCTCTTACCTCTTCGGCTAATTTTACATCAAGAGTTGCTGTGGCTGTGGTCATAATTTTTATCCTGCATTATTCGATCATAGCACGCTAGCATAGGCGCCTCTATCATAGGCTGGCAATTTCTGGATGAACCGCCTGCCGGCATCCCATGGTGATAGCCGCCGCCCGCAATCCTGCTTCGGCACAAAAGGTGATGGATTTGCCTGAGAGATGGTGGTGGATAAAGCTGGCAAATAGCGCATCACCAGCCCCTGTAACAGAAATAATCTCGGCAGGGGGCGGGGTGAATCTCATGACCTCAGAGGCGGTGGCAAGAAGCATTGGCTCTGCCCCCATGCTCATCAGCACAATATCTGTATGTTCTGTGCAAAGGGCGCGTGCCAGCATATCGGGGTTGTCTGTGCGGCCTGTTATTTTGGCGGCCTCTGCATAGGTGCATTTTATAATGTTAATTTTGCCTACAAGCGGGGATAGCCTGTCTGCCTTGGCAGATGAGACAGCATCTACAGCCATCGGCACATCAAGGCCGGCAAGCCATGACAGCGTCTCTGCCGGCAGATTACAGTCTACGATAATCAGGCGCGCTGCACGCAATCTCTGCCTATATGGTGTCAGCATTTCGGCAGTGATTCTGTCAATAAGCGGCATATGATTAACGGCCGTCACCATCTCGCCATTTGTATCATGCACACAGAGATAGCTGTCCGAACGATGACCTTCCAGCGTCTGGGCATAGCCAAGATCAACCTGCGGCACTGACAGACTCTGTCTAAGCTGGCCTGCAAACTCATCATCACCAAAACAGGTAATAAAGCAGACAGGCTGGCCTAGCCGTGCAAGATTTTCGGCGATATTCCTGCCCACCCCGCCTGCGGACAGGCTTATCTCCCCCGGGTGGGAATCTGGCTCTCCCGATACATGCTGATGCGCTAGAATATCAATATTCGCGCCACCAACAACCATTATGCTGTTGTTTGGGTTTTGGTTCATTTTGCACCCAACCTCAGTGCCTCTAGCCGTTTTTCCATAAGTGGCCGAAGCTGGTTATCACCTTCTAGCTTATCTATCAGGCTTTGCCAGTATCCTGCTGCCTGTTCGATATTACCCTTTATCTGCGCCAGCTGCCCTGCAAAAAACAGCCCTTCCAGCCTGTCAGGTGCCAGCTGCCGAAAGGCATCAAGCGACTCTTCTGCCAGTACAAGATTATCTGCTATCAGGCGTGCCCCAAGCAGAAATTCCAGAATGGCAAGCTGGGCATCAGGATTATCTGCATCTGCGTCTGCCGCACCTGTCAATGCCCGCAACATTGCCTCATTGTCGCCAAGCTGCTGGCGCGCTCTGATAAGCTGTTGCCAGCCCGCTTTGTCATCAGGTGCTTGTTTCAGCCTGTCTTCAAGCCTGTCTGTCATATCCAGAATAAAGGCCTGCTGATCTTCAGCAGACATGGACTGTACAGCCTCAATCTGCTCTGCGGTCAGAAATGGTGCGCTGGTTCGAGACGCCTCTTTATCTTCGGCCTGCCGTGTTGGCAGGGTTATGCCGCCAGCCTCTGCTGCCTGTTTCAGATTTTGGTCTATCATTGCAATCCATGGCGCATCAGCAGATGAGATTTGCCGTAATCTCTGCCATCTCTGTATGGCTAGCGGATAGGCTTCATCCTGAAAGGCGGCAAGGCCTGAGAGATATAATGCGCGCGGCTCATCTGGCTGTTCTGTCAGCACCTCATCTATCAATGTCCTCACTGGCAGGGTTATCAGCCCGTCTGCCTTGCGTGCCATTGCCTCGGCAAGCATAGATTTCACCGCAATATTGTCATCTGTCATCGCAAGTGCTGTTTTTAGCGCGGAAATTTCGGTATCAAATGCTTCTGCCCGCGCCGCCGCCATTGCCAGCTTCAGCCATGAATCAACCGAATCAGGCGCTGCTGCTGCTTCTGCTCTGGCGTTATCAAGCGCGTCCTGCAAGGCAGTGCGTTGCTGTAATTCAGCCTGTCTGGTGCTGGCAATTTCATCCGCCCGCCCGTCAAGCGGTCTGGCAGGCAGTTCGGGACTGCCAAACTGGCTATATAGGGTGGTGGCGATAATGGTAATCAGCACTATCAGCCCGCCAACCATCACAATTGATGGTGCATCATCAGCACTATCTATCTGTGCTGGTTTATCACGGTTGGACATCTGTTCTGATAGCGTTTCCATGGTGCGGGCATTATCTGTGCCGGCAGATGAGCGGCGATAAACCCATAACAGGCCACAGCCAAACAGCACAATCAGAATAGGCGCACCCCATAACAGATAGGTTGTGGCTGTCACTGGCGGATTAAGCAGGATATAGTCGCCATATCTGTTGCGCAATCCATCCAGAATAACTGCATCGGACTTGCCCTCAACAAGCTGGCGCCTGACCTCATATCGTAAATCTACTGCCAGTTCTGCATCAGAATCTTCAATCGACTGATTCTGACAGACAAGACATCGCAACTGGCCTGATAGTGCGCGTGCCCGCTCTTCCAGCACAGGGTCAGATAGCTGTTCTTCTGGGCTGATAGCATAAAGAGGCGGGGCAGCAAGCATCATCATCAACAGCGATATGGCCATCACAGTTGATCGGAATATTCTCTGCGCGCCAGCCATCACATCTGCTCCAGCGCAGGGATCAGAATATCATTAATCACATCTGAAAATACCGGCCCTGCATGGCGTAATCTGACAATGCCATCGCCATCTATCAGAAAACTTTCAGGCACACCGTAAATGCCCCATCTCCGGCCAATCGCCCCGTCTGTATCCATCCAGACAGAGGCATAGGGGTTGCCATATTCATCCAGAAACTGCCGCAAATCTGCTTCCTTGTCCTTATAGGCAATGGCGATAATCACCAGCTCGTCAGACAATGTTTCAAGTGCCGGTATTTCTGCCCTGCATGGCGCACACCAGCTCGCCATAAAATTAATCAGCACTGGCCGGCCGGCATAGGCAGATAGCGGATCAGACATATCTGCACCAGTGCCCTCAAGACGCTGTGATGGCAGTTCGGGTGCCGGCTTTCCGGCTAGAATAGACGGTAGGGGGTCAATTTTTGCTGTACCGGATAAATTGGTCATCAGCGCAATTGTAAAGATAATGCCAAGCACAACAAAGCCGGCAACAGGCAGTAAAAACAGGGTGCGGGCGGATATGCGTGCCATCGTCAGCTCGTCTGTTTTATATTAGTTGATGTGCGCCGTGCTGTGGTGCGGGCAGATAGCGCAATCAGCCCGCCAATCGCCATAATTACAGCCCCGCCCCAAATCCAGCTAACAAAAGGTTTATGATATAGCCTAAGGCTGTAACCTATCTCATCATCACCATCAGCTAGCACAGCATAATCATCTCCCGATATGCGCGGCCGGATCGCAGCCTCGGTTGTGGTCTGCCGTTCGGCAGGATAGAACCGTGTTTCAGGTCGCATATAGCCAAGCAGAGTGCCATCCAGCTCTTCAAGTGCCAGCAAGGCGGTGCGGGTGGTGTAGTTTGGCCCCTGATTTTGCTGCATCTCGATAAAGCGATATTGCCTGTCTGACAGCATAATCACATCGCCTGCGCTAGCTCTGATTGTCTGCTCCTGCCTGCCCAGCCCGTCACCAAGTGCGCCCAGCATAAACACCGCCATGCCAAGATGACCTAGCCATACCCCCCAGATAGCCCCGTCAAGTTTGCCTATTCTAGCCAGAATTGAGGCAGGCTGGTGGAATTTCAGCCGCTTTTGCATATCTGCCAGCACCCCGAATCCAAGCCAGCCAAGTAGCGCCAGCCCTGCCATTGCGGCTGCATTGTCTGCTACGCCGGCACCACCGCCAATCGCCACCGCCACAACAGCGCCAATCGCTGCCACGATCAGGGCAACTCTGGCATGTGCCAGCATACCGGATTTCCACATGGTTACAGGTGCGATGGCCATACCGATCAGCGCGACTGCCATCACAGGATTGAAAGTCGCATCAAAATAGGGTGGCCCTACGGTAATACGCTGGCCAACTGCCAGCTCCAGACCAAGCGGATAAAACGTGCCTATCAGCACAATGGCTGTTGCCATCACCAGAATGATATTATTGATAATCAGCGCAGTATCACGACTTATGAAACCGGCATCCGAGCGTGTGCTCAATGTGGGGCCACGCCACGCAAATAGCAGCAAAGGCAGGCCGGTTGCCACAAGCAGAATACACAGGATAAACACTCCGCGTGACGGGTCGGACGCAAAGCTATGCACCGAGGTTAGCAGGCCTGATCTGACAATGAATGTGCCAACAAGTGACAGCGAGAAGGCCAGAATGGCCAGCAATATGGTCCAGCTTTTCAACTGACCTCTTTTCTCAACCACTAGCGCAGAATGAATAAGGGCAGTTGCGGCTAGCCATGGCATCAATGACGCATTTTCAACAGGATCCCAGAACCACCAGCCGCCCCAGCCTAGCTCATAATAAGCCCACCAACTGCCAAGCGCAATGCCAAGCGTAAGCGCACACCACGCAGATAATGCCCACGGGCGCACCCATTGCCCCCACTGGCGTGATATATTGCCCTCAATCAGCCCTGCCACTGCCATTGAAAAAGCAAGCGACAGCCCGACATAGCCCAGATATAGCATTGGTGGATGCAGGGCGAGGCCAATATCCTGAAGCACAGGGTTTAGCCCTCTGCCATCAAGTGGGGCGATGTCCAGCCGCTCAAACGGAGAAGAGGTAAACAGGCTAAAGGCCAGAAAGCTGGCAGTGACGGATGCCTGAACAGACAAGGTGAGCAACGAAAAGCGGTCTGGCAGATGTTTGCTAGTTGCCGCAAATAGCCCGCCAAACAGCACAAGAATCACAATCCATAATAACAGCGAGCCTTCATGATTGCCCCAGCTTCCCGAAATTTTATAAATTAGCGGTTTGGCTGAATGTGAATGTGAGGCCACCAGTGCCATCGAAAAATCAGAGACGATAAAGCTGTATATCAGGGCAGAAAAGCTGAATATTACCAGCAATGTGGCAAGCAGTTGAAGCAGACGCGATATCGCCAGAAACTGGCTATGGCTATATCTGCCAGCTAGCCCGAAGACAGGCAGACCAGTCTGACATATACTGCAGATCAGGGCGATAAACAGGGCCAGATGGCCAATTTCAGCAAAGGCCAGCATTATTTCTCCTCACCTTGCCAGACACCCTGTTCTTTCAGGCTATCTGCTATTTCGCGTGGCATGTAATTTTCATCATGTTTTGCAAGCACGGTATCTGCAACAAATAGCTGATCACGAAAGCTGCCTTCGGTAATCACGCCCTGATTTTCTCTGAACAGATCAGGCAGGGCGCCATCATAAGCTACGGCTACAGAGTCTGTCTCATCTGTAATCACAAAGCGCGCCTTTGTACCAGAAATTTCGATAGACCCTGCTTCGACCAGCCCGCCAATACGCAGTCTTTTTGCGCTTTTATGGGTTTCTGTCAGCTCAGAAGGGGTAAAAAACAGTACAATATTATCTCGTAAAGCGCTGGCCACAAGCCATAATGCCAGTGTCAATACAGCCCCTGATAGGGCGATAATGGCCAGTCTCCGGCGTCTGGGGGTTGCAGCGATATCTACCATGGTTCAAGCTACTATTCTGCCTATCTAATGTCATTTTGTCATACTCGCCAAGCAGGGCAAAAATCAATCCCTGCCAGTGATATTCTCATAGCATAAAAAAATGCCGTTGGCGCGATGCCAATTGTCACAGTGACACCAGCGCGTTAATAGTTTTTAATAACAAAACTAAACGGGTCGTTTACCCTAACCCGTTGACACGCTGTGTATGCTAGATGAATTGTTTCAGGGTGGCTGTTAGACCAATGTGCCGTTATCTGCTAAAATCTTCATTGCGCCAGAAACTGGCAACAGCATTGATATGCGTTGGCATTACAGGATTTGGTGCCCAATTGCTAGCCGGCACGGTGAGCGATTTAACCGTTGCCGAAGGCAATAACGCCGTATTTACCTATAATCTTGGATTTACCGCACCTTCTGACGGTGTCGAGGTGCGGGTAATGACAAATAATGTCACCGCATCATCAGCAGATTATACCATTGTGCCAAGCCAGCTTGGCTGGCGGCAAATTGCAGCCGGGGGCACATCAATAGATTTAACAGTCTCCACCGTGAATGACGGCGTAACTGAAAGTGACGAGACGCTGATGGTCGGATTTGCAGAAAATCTTGCCTCTGATCCCGGATTTGATCTGGCGGAAAGCGCAAATAGCTGGACAGATGACGACCTAGCTACAGAAGCCGATGTAAGCACCGCGCCAATTAATGCCGGCAATAATGTGCTGCATCTTGCCAATAAGCATGAGCCAATTCGAAATTTTACCATTGTGCCGGGCACTGATTATGTGTTTGCGTTTGATTATTCGCCTGCTACAGCAGATGGGACAGGAAATGCATGTAGCGAGATGGGGGCATATTCAGGCTATAGCAACGGTGCGGATACACTTGAGATTGAAGTTGTTGACAACGGTAATTCTAGCAATCGTGCGACCTATCAGGTTGATTATAACGGGGGTAGCGGTGCAGGCACGATGTTTAACCTGTCAGGCACAAATGTCAGCTTTCCGGGGTCCACCCATGCTAGCTGGTCATCATCAATATCAGTTCAGTTCAAGGTATTTGATATTAATGGTGCGCAATATATCAGCAATTGTGGCTATGTTGTCGATGAATTCAGAATTGAAAGTGCTACCCCTGTAAC
>WTJO01000006.1 GCA_011524805.1 Alphaproteobacteria bacterium | reverse complement strand
TGGGCCTGAGAAAATAGTTGATGCCCCGCCCAACCAAAAATACCAAGCGAGACCATAATCGCCCAGTCTGTTGCCGATACAGGATTCTGCCAGCTTAAGATCGCAAAAGGCAGCAGGCAGATTGTGCCCACCGCACCTGAATAGAACTGCATCACATCGGTGCTAACCCGCCCGGCATATTTGCGTGTCAGAAGTGCATAGAGCGCAAAGCAGAATGCACCGCCAAGCGACAATAAGGCTGCCCAGTGAAAACTTTCGTCAAATGGACGAATTGCGATAATCACGCCGGCAAACCCGAATAATACAGCTGTCCATCTGAACAGGCCGACCTTTTCGGCCAGCATAGGCTGTGACAGCATACAGGCCATAAGCGGTGCAGAAAATAAAATGGTCGATGTCAGGGTAAGTGGCAGATATCTTACCGCAAAGAAATTCAGAATAGTTGAGCCCATTAAAAGCGAGCCTCTGAATATCAGCATAGGTGCATGGGACGAGGTAAGAGAAGATAGCTTATGGGTGCGCACAATGATAGCGCTTGAAACCAGAAAATGAGGCGCATAGCGCATAAAGGCAAGCTGGGTAGATGGCAGGCCAAGCAGCGCAAGCCATTTTGCCCCTGCATCAATAAATGAAAACAGAAGATAGGCACCAAGCATCAGGCTTATGCCAAGCGCCACCCGTTCCTGACGGCCTTCAACAGCCAGATTATCGGACATACATATCTGCTTTCCTATGTCTGCGCGCGCACCTCATCTTGCCTCCTCCTAATCTGGTAATATCCTGCTACATTGTGGCACCAATTTGCCATGGCACAAATTCATAATCACCAAGCCCCTGAGCTTCTGATTTGGACTGTGCGCCAGAGGCAACATCAAGCAGCATCTGATATATTTCCCTGCCTTTTTCTTCTACCGATTTGCCCTCGGTCAGAATTTCTCCGGCATTAACATCCATATCGGCAATCAGCCGTTGATACATCTCTGTATTGGTGGCTATTTTCACACATGGTGAGGGTTTTGAGCCAAATGCAGAGCCGCGCCCTGTTGTAAACGTCACCAGATTACATCCGCTCGCTATCTGGCCTGTGACAGAAGCAGGGTCATAACCTGGCGAGTCCATAAAGGTAAATCCGCGACTGGTCACAAGTTCTGCATATTTATATACACCTGTAAGCGGTGTTGTGCCGCCTTTCGCGGCCGCCCCAAGCGATTTTTCAAGAATGGTGGTCAGCCCGCCCTTTTTATTGCCGGGGCTAGGATTATTATCCATAGAGCCTTTATTTCTGGCTGTATAATCTTCCCACCATCTGATCCGCTCAACCAGTGCCGCGCCGACCTTCTCATCAACTGCGCGTCTGGTTAGCAAATGTTCTGCACCATAGATTTCAGGTGTTTCTGCTAGCACGGCCGTGCCGCCCTGCGCAACCAGCAAGTCGGCAGCATAGCCAAGCGCCGGATTGGCAGTAATACCTGAAAGCGCGTCAGAACCACCACATTGAAGCGCGACCATCAGCTCGGAAACAGGCACCTCTTCACGTTTGGTGCGGTTTACCTCTGGCAGCATTTCACGCACCATGGCAATGCCCTGTTCAACTGTTTTTGCCAGTCCGTTTGTATCCTGAATATTCATCGCCTTGAATAGCGGCCCCTGCTTGATACCATAAGCCTCCAGCAGCCAGTCAATCTGGTTCATCTCGCAGCCAAGCCCGACCAGAATAACGCCGCCATGATTGGGATTTCTGGCATAGCCCCACATCACGCGCTGCAAGGCTTCAAAGCCTTCGCCCTGCCCTGCCATGCCGCACCCTGTGCCATGTACAAACGCTACCACCCCGTCTACATTCGGATAGTCTGCCAGCTCTTCAGGGCCAAACGCAGAGGCGATCATGCGTGCGGCTGTCGCAGAACAGTTTACAGATGTCAGAATACCAATATAATTGCGTGTGCCCACTTTGCCGGATTCGCGTCTATATCCCATAAATGTGTCTTGCGTTTTCTCTTGTGCAACAGGGCGCAAATCAGTAGCAAATTCGTAATCCATATCAGTGTTTCTAAATTCAACATTATGGGTATGAACATGCTCGCCAGCTGCGATATCAGCTGATGCATAGCCTATAATCTGCGCATATTTACGAATGGCCTCGCCCTTGGCTACAGGATGGCTGGCTAGCTTGTGGTTTCTGGGGATAAT
>WTJO01000104.1 GCA_011524805.1 Alphaproteobacteria bacterium | reverse complement strand
GGCCAGATCCCACGCCAGCGAGGGGGTGGTAGCGGCGGTCATAATGCCATGCTGTCCCATCATCAGACAGTGATTATCGCCCAGCAGATGAGATAGCCGTTCGCCCTCTTCATCAATGCCCATCCCGTCAAATCCGACATCCCATGACAGCCTGTTATAAAACCGCGCCGTATTCTGATCTATTGGCGGCAATTCGGGGCTGGCCAGACTTAATAGCGCGGTTGCATAATGAGGGTGAAGATGGATAAGACAGCGGCTGTCGGGGTTGTTGCGGTGCATCGCGCCATGAATTGACCAGGCGGTAATATCTATGCGCGCATCTGAAAAATCAGGCTGCTCATCTGCCGAGAAAACCAGCAGATCACTTGCCCTGATACGCGAGAAATGAATGCCGTAGGGGTTCATCAAAAACTGTTTGCCATCTGCGCTGATGGCATAGCTAAAATGATTTGCCACCGCCTCATGAAAGCCCTCTTTGGCGGACAGACGGAACAGGGCGGCAAGCTGAATACGCGCGGTCTGCTCGTCTATGTCAGAGCGGTGCTGTAACGGCTGTTCGGCAGAGTCTGTCATCTCTATCTCTTTCGGGTCAGACTGTGTTTATCCGCACATGGGGGATATGAGTATTTATCCATATTCCGGGTCTGATGTATATGATTTTGTTTTAGGGGTGGCGATATTCCACATTTATCTAAATTATAATATTATTGAATGAAAATAGTTATTTGACTCTTATTTATCTAACGTGATTTAATTCGTCTGAAAAAATTCTAGACGATAAACTGATAGGCTGTAATTTCCACAAAGATATTCACTACTGTCCTTTCGGAAGAACGCATGTCTCAAGAAGAACAGACCAAATTTAGGTTAAGAACAACTTCATTTGAGTTAGAATGCGCTTCGGATTAATTTGTCACGCGGCGAGACGACTGAAACTGGCGAATGCTCTAGCAATTTCTTTGATTTAGATGACTATGAAAATTTAGCTGAAGAAAAGAGCTGGGGATATAAAAGTGGCCGAGCCGGCCATAAATACTCTATTCCACTGAAGCGCATGGAAGATGTTGGCTATGTGCTTCAACTTATTGAGCAGAAATATAAATCCATCTAACCCACCCACGCAATGCGCCCCAGAAAAAACCCCATATTCCGCTGTCTGTAATTATGCTATGCTCACAGATGAAGGACGGTAAGTCCCATGCATTAATGGAGACAGGATTATGGGAAAAAAACATATATCACTCTTTATGTTGCTTATGTCTTTAATGTGGCATTCACCTTCGTGGGCAGACACAAGCAAGGTAGACGACCTTGCCGCCTGTGCGGGGGTTGTAATTGGCAATGGCGCGGTTGATTTTTTTATGGGTGACGAAGCCGCCTTTGATAGCGCTGCCGATATTGGCTATACCGCCTATCTCTCGGAGGTTTTTTCAGGCCAGTATTCTCAGAGCGACCTTCAGATAGCCGACCAGATTCTGGGCAGCAATCTTGACAAGGTAATCTCTGCCTATAACAGCGAGACATTTGATAGCGATCTGTATGAAGAAGTTGTGTGGTGCTATAGAATGCTCGCCAGCCAGCTGATGGACGGCGCCCAGACCATCATTGATAATCAGGCGCAATGGGCAAATGTGAAACAGACATCTATTAATACAATTAAACGGATCTTGAGGGCGGGCTGATTTGGCATAAGGTGAGCCTTGTCTTATCCGGGCCCCTCACCCAAATAGCAGCTGATGCATCACGCGCCCTGGCCATAGGGTAAATAACCCTGTCAGCACAAGCCCAAGACAGTATAGGGCAATCATCACCTGTTTATGGCGCCTGATATTGCCAATGCGCACATAATATACCGCCAGACCGGCCGACCATATCGTCCACAGGCTGAGCAGATGTATCGGGCTATACTCCCCCCACAGCCTAATTTCGTGAATGAAAAAGGACGAGCCTGCCACCACCAGCATCAGCCCGACCCACACGCGCCCAAGCAGCATATGGACTGCCCCGCCCTTCTTCATAGAAAGCTGAGCTGCACCAAGCATGATAGCCAGCATGGCACCAAGCGCATGCAGCGGAATTGGCGGGGTCTGGTTCAATAACCCATCCATAGCACTATCCGGTGCTAGATATCTGGCCAAGAATATCATGCCCCTGCATGTTCAGGAAATGCAGCAGATCTATAAATATCCAG
>WTJO01000084.1 GCA_011524805.1 Alphaproteobacteria bacterium | reverse complement strand
AATATATATATATAAGTTTGTTGTAGTTTATTGGGGGTATGGATATCTGATTTACAGTAAACCATAGGGTTATCCACAAAATTATCCACACAAGATAGTGTTTTTTTCATCGTAACAGTAAAAAATATCTGCCGCTTATCCCCATAGATGACATTTTTGGGGATATTTTTATCCCTATTGAGAAAGACTGTTGATAATATCTCTATAACGGGGATGATATGACAGCAAGGTTGGGTTCGTCCAGCCTATCCACAGCCATGGGCATAAGGTGTGAATAATTGCAAAACTGCCGCCCTTATGCTTTATGATATGAATATCTAAAGGCCAGGCATTAACTGTATCTGTCAGAATGTAATGAAAACACATATTAATATCCATCTTGTCTCAGATTCAACAGGCGAGACCGTGCATCAGGTCGCCAGAGCCTCTCTTGCCCAGTTTAATCATGTTGAAACATCTGAATATATCTGGACGCTTGTGCGAAGCTCTGAACATGTAAAGACAGTATCTGAGTCGCTAACAGCCAATCCGGGGCTGGTATTGCATTCTATTATGGATGAAACTATTCGCGCCGAGATTATAGATGTATGCACAAAGCAGAATATACCGAATGTGGCAATACTTGATCCGGTTGTCGATTTGCTAAGTGATATTCTTGGCCATGAGCGCAATAGCCGGCCGGGTGGCCAGCACCGGCTTGACAGAGCCTATTTTGACAGGATGGGTGCGGTTGAATTTGCGGTGACACATGATGACGGGCTGAATATAGACAAGCTGGATGATGCACAGATATTGCTGGTAGGTGTATCGCGTACCTCTAAAACGCCGACCTCCATGTATCTGGCACATCGTGGATACAGGGTGGCCAATTATGCGCTTGTGCCACATGTACCATTCCCGCTTCATCATATCGCTGATAAATCAGATATTCTGGTGGTTGGCCTGACAACAGATGCCAGCCGGCTAGCGCGTGTCAGACGTAACAGGCTTCGCCATATGGCAGCTCATAAAAATGAAGAATATGCCGATCTGGCCTCAATTAATCGCGAGCTTTCATCTGCGCGCGCCCTGTTTACCGCACAGGACTGGCCTATATTGGATGTATCAAACAGATCTGTTGAAGAAACAGCCGCCGCCATTATCCAGCTTCACACAGAACGAAATATCACGACCAGCTAGCTACCAGATATCACAATAAAACGTTCGGGAAAGCATAGTACCCATGCATAGCTATAGCCTAAAAGATGGCGATCTTATTCTGGCTTCTGCCTCGGTAACCCGTCAGAAAATGCTTGCAGACATGCATATTGCCTGCACAGCTATCCCTGCACATATTGACGAGCAGGCAGTAAAACAGGCTGGTCTTGCAGATAATATACGCCCTGAAGATATTGCCGAAATGCTGGCTGATCTGAAAGCCCGCCAAATCGCGCTGACACGGGCTGATTATGTGCTTGGATGTGACCAACTTCTTGTCTGTGACGGCCAGATTTTTAGCAAGGCAGAGACAGAAGCGGCAGCAAGACAAAATCTGAAAGCGCTTTCGGGTAAAACCCACCAGCTTCTCTCGGCAGCTGTGATATATTTTCAGAATAACCGTATCTGGCATCATGTTGCCTCGGCTAGTCTGACAATGAAGCAGCTTTCAGATGACGAGATAGACGCCTATTGCACAGTGAACAGCGAGGCACTGCTCAATTCTGTTGGCTGTTATCAATTGGAACGGGGCGGGGCGCATCTATTTACTTCCATCTCTGGTGACTTTTTTGATATTCTTGGACTGCCGCTATTGCCGCTACTTGGCTTTTTGCGTAACAGGGGTCTTGAGGTAAAAGAGCAGAATTGATGAAAATCATTGGCCTTACAGGTTCAATCGCCACTGGCAAATCCACCATTGCTACTATCTGTCGCCAGCTAGGCTTTCTGGTGCATGATTCTGACAGGGCTGTGCATGAGATGCTGGCACCACATGGACAGGCTGTCCGGCAGATTCTGGCCAGTTTTCCAGCGACCACATATGGCGATATAGGCTCTGAGGATAGCGGCATTAACAGGCCTGCTTTGGGCAAGATTGTGTTTAATCACCCCGAATTAAGAGAGCAGCTTGAAGAGATTATTCATCCGCTGGTCTATCAGCATAGGCAGAAATTTGTAATACGGGCTAGACAAAGCAGGCAACGTGCTGTGATGTTTGATATCCCGCTTTTATTTGAGACATCAGGCCAGCATCTATGTGACTATGTGATCGTGGCATGGGCACCTGAATATCTTCAGCGCAAACGTGCGCTAATGCGACCCTTTATGACAGCAGAAAAATTTGACCAGATTATCACTACGCAATGGCCACAGGATGAAAAAAGACGCTATGCTGATCTGGAGCTACCCTCGGCACTTGGCAAGGCAGACACAGCCCGCCGTTTGAAAAAATGGCTGGCAGGAACCTTATAATATCATCAGCAAAAAAAACACAGATAGATGCGGCACATAATTTTAGACACAGAAACTACTGGCCTGTCCCATAGCGAGGGCCATCGTATCATCGAGATAGGCGCTGTCGAAATGGTGAATTTCAGCCTGACAGGCGAGCGGCTACATCTATATATCAATCCTGAGCGCGAAATAGATGAAGGTGCCGTAGCTATTCACGGCATCACATCTGAATTTCTGACAGATAAGCCGCTATTTCAGGACATAGCCGCCCAGTTTCTAGAGTTTATCGGCGATGATATGCTGGTTATCCATAATGCGCCCTTTGATGTTGGTTTTTTGAATGCCGAACTTGCCCGCATGGCCAAAGCCGCATTATCAATGGACAGGGTTGTTGATACGCTGCAGATGGCACGACAGAAGTTTCCTGGTGCACAGGCCAGCCTTGATGCGCTATGTCGCAGATTTGATATTGATAATACCCATCGCGATTTGCATGGCGCCCTGATTGATGCGCATCTGCTTGCTGATGTATTTATCGAGCTTGAAGGCGGAAAAGAACCAGGCTTTAATCTGAATTATGAAGCTGATCAGCCCCAGAATACCGCACAGGATACAGATACATCAGAGCTGGCAGGCTTTGAGATAATTGACAGGCCGTTGCGTCCTGCACGTGCCCATCAGGCTACAGATGAAGAGCTTGATGCACATCATCTTATGATCTCGAAACTGCCTTCGGCGGTCTTTCTGGGTGGCCATAACAGCCCGCCAGAAGAAGAACAGCCAGATAACAGCCTGGCTGATAATGATCAGACAGACACGCCCCAGCCCTGACGATAGCTGATTGCAGATAGCTAGTTTGACGCCGGACTGGTCTCTGCATTCTGCGCAGCGGCGCGTGCGGCCATATTCTGCCTGAATAGCTGGACAAAATCGATAGGGTTCAGATTTAACGGCATAAATCCGCCTTCACGTGTCACATTTGAGACTACCTGTCGTGCAAAGGGAAACAAAGTTCGTGGCCCTTCGATCATCAAAAAGGCATTCAGATTTTCTGCAGGTACATTTTCAGGCACAAAAATGCCGGCATAATCAAGCTCGAGATCAAACATGATTTTTTCTTCAACTTTTGCTGTTGCCTTAATGGTCAGCACAAGCTCAAAATGCGTATCGTCAATCTTCTCGCCATTGACATTTACCCCCAGATCAAGCTGCGGCGCTTCACCACCCTGTAAAAAAGACTGAGGGGCTGACGGGCTTTCAAAAGACAGGTCTTTTACATATTGCGTCCTGACCTGCAACATTGGCTGGGCAGGGGGCTGGGTGCCAGCATCCTGCTGTTCGGCTTCTTTGCCCTTACTTTCAGTTTTTGTTTTCTGTGCCGGCTCTTTCGCCATAACGAAATTCTCCTATCTGATGGTGTATTTGCCCTATATTTTTAACCGCAGGGCAATGAAAACAATATGTAACCGGGCAGGGGCACGCAGTTTTTGCAAACGATTTCAGACCCAGTTTGAACATGATGATCGGGTTATACCCTGATTAAGACTTTTTCGAGAGTGTTTTTTCAGTAAAATCACCTTCGATTGTCTGTTCGTCATCATCGGGATGGGGTGATTTGGGCTGAGCCTCATCAAAGCTGGCTGATGTGAAGCCAAATCCGGCTCTGTTCCCGAAAGATGTACCCATTGCCGCAATATTCACCTTGCTTAGCCGCAACAGGATAATACTGCCAATGACAGTTCTGATACCGGGGATAAAACAGATAATCCCGACTGCATCTGTGAAATAGCCTGGCAATAGCATCAACAAAGCGCCAAGTAACAGGGAAATACCGCTGGCAAGAGAGGTCACAATTTTTCCACCATGAGGCTGTGCGCCTGCCTGAAGCCCCTGCATCACCTGTCGTGACTGGCTTTTTAGAAGCGATACGCCAATAATGGCGGTTACAAACACCCCTAAAAAGCTGGCCAGACCGCCTATCTGGTCACTTACCAGCATCAGAATTTCAAATTCGATCCATCCATATAGGACAAAGATAATCAAAATGTATAGAAACATTCTGTCTCCCATGCTTGTTCTTTTCGGCCTTACTTCCTATTTTATAACCAAGCAAGACCGTTTTTTCTGTAACATGATGTCCAACAATATCTGTCAGAATCATATTATGAATTGTGACAGTGTCACAAGAACAGATTTTGCGCTATAATAGCATTATCACGGTGTGTTGAGAAGGACACCACCAAAAGCTAGATGGGAATTGAAATGCCTTTTGTCGATATTTTAATCTTTGCAGTTATCGCTGTCTTTCTGATTTTCAGATTGCGCTCGATTTTAGGATCGCGTGAAGGGTTTGAACAGAAACCCTCTGCATCGCCACTATCTGAACCAGCGGGTGATGCAGAAAATATTGTGTCACTTCATGGTGACAAGGCAAATGGCGTTGGTCTGGAGGCTGTAAAGAAGCTGGACAGTCAATTCTCAGAAGATAGCTTCACCCAGGGTGCCGGCAGTGCCTTTGGCATGATTCTATCTGCCTTTGCCGAAGGTGATCTGGCGACTTTGCGCCGCCTGTTAGGATATGATCTTTATGAGGATTTTTCTGAAAGCATCAGGCAGCGCGCAAAAGACGGTGATGAGCTGGCAATTACCATTCATGATATTCGTGATATTGCCCTGACCGATGGCGAGGTAAGCCAGAATATTGCATCTGTGACAGTGAAATTTACCTCTGTTCAGTCACGCACCCTTACAGATAAAGCCGGTGTGGTAATAGACGAAGATAGTTTTGAAGAAACAGAACTGACAGATATCTGGGTGTTTGAACGAGATATAAGCCTTGCTGATCCAAACTGGAAGCTGGTTGAAACACGGGCAGAGGATGATGTCTGACAACACCCCGCCAGAGGGTGACGATCTATGGCTGAAAGTCACCCGGACAGTCCGTAAAACCAGCTCTAACAGATATAATGTCAATTCATATGCTGCTTTGGGACAAACAGGCAAAAAAACAGCCAAACCCAAAGCAAGAAAGCCGGCTCCACCGCAACCGACGCGTGACACCAAAAACAACTCATCTGCTTCTGCCGGTCGTCTCTCAGCACATAGCCAGCAAACACCACCCCATCAAATAGCTGACTTAACCCAAGGACAATATGCCGGTATTGACCGTCTGTCTGCCCGCAGACTGCATTCAGGCAGACTGGCGATAGATAGCCAGATAGATTTGCATGGGCTTAGCCAGAATCAGGCACATACTCAGCTTACCCGATTTCTGCTATCTGCCAGTGCCAGAGGTGATAGAACAGTTCTTGTGATTACCGGAAAAGGCAAAGCCGGACAGGGGGTGCTAAGAAGCCAGCTTCCTGTCTGGCTGAAACAGCCGCCTCTGGACAGGCTGATTATTGCGATTGATCATGCAGTACAGCGTGATGGCGGGGCAGGTGCATATTATATCAGGCTAAAACGCAAAAGAGGGCAGTTATGACCCCGTTTGGGCTGATGATGCGCCATTACCGGGCAGAACGTAACCTGACACTGAATGATCAGGCCAGAGCATTAGGCGTATCTATTGCCTACTTATCTTCTCTTGAAAGAGGCATGAAAAGCAGACCATCTGCAGCGTTGGTTGACCAGATATGTGTCTGGCTGGGGCTGATATGGGATGATGCTGAAACGCTGAAATCTCTGGCCGCCTTATCTCACCCCAGACCTCCGCTCAATACAGGCAATTTAACACCCGAAGCAACCATGCTGGCCAATCTGATAGCCCAGAATATTGACAGGCTATCTGCCGCACAATGCCGTGAAATTACAGAATTGCTGTCAGATACGCTAAACCTCAATCTGCCGCAGATGCGCTAGCAGGGCTGGTTCACTAGCCAGAAGGGGCGAAATCTGCTAATGATGCACAAAATAGCAGTCAGGGTGAAAGTGGTGAGCTATGCGCACAGCAGATTTGCACAGAAAAACCAACGAAACAGATATTAAAGTATCCATCAATATTGATGGTACCGGCCAGTATGACATTGATACCGGAATCGGATTTCTTGATCATATGCTTGAACAGTTGGCACGTCATTCCCTGATGGATATTACGCTGAAAGCAGCAGGCGATCTGCATATTGATGCGCATCACACAACAGAAGATACAGGCTGGGCAATTGGCGAGGCGCTGAACAAGGCGCTTGGCGACAGAGCTGGTATTACCCGCTATGCACATACGCTGCTTCCGATGGATGAGACTCTGTCTACTGTCGCGCTGGATATTTCGGGTAGACCGTTTCTGGTATGGCAGGTTGAACTGCCTTCTGAAGTGCTTGGTTCCATGGAAACAGAATTATTCAGAGAATGGTTTCAGGCCTTTGCGATGGGCGCGCGGATAACCCTGCATGTCCGTAATGATTACGGGGTGAATACACATCATATTGTCGAAAGTTGCTATAAGGCACTGGCGCGGTCTCTGCGCGAGGCGACACAGATTGACCCTAGAAGTGATGGGCGGATTCCTTCGACAAAAGGCAGTTTGGGCGCCGCATAGGTGCAGGCGGATCAGAACAGATGAAACTGGCATTAATTGATTATGGATCAGGCAATATCCATTCTGTCTCACGTGCAATATCTCATGCTGCCACACAGGCTGGCATTTCGTTATCGCTTCAGCTAACAGATGATCCTGACCAGATTTATCAGGCTGACAGAATTGTGTTGCCGGGGGTTGGGCATTTTGCAGATTGTTATCGGTCTTTAACAGCAATTGACGGGCTGGTAGGCGCATTGACAGAGGCAGTTCTTGGCCGCGCCGTGCCATTTCTTGGCATTTGTGTCGGCATGCAGCTGCTAGCTGATTACGGTCGTGAAGGCGGCGCACAAACAGCTTCACTTGGCTGGATTGGTGGTGTTGTGGACAGGTTGCCATCCAGAACAGCTGATAACAAAGACTGGAAAATACCACATATGGGCTGGAACAGCCTTAATCTGCACAGCTCAAATCATGCCATGCTGGCAAATATTGAACAGGGCACAAACACCTATTTTGTGCATAGTTATTATTATCAGCAGTTGCCGCCGGAATATCTGCTTGCGACAACAGATTATAGTGATGAAATTCCTGCGATTATCGGTAAAGATAATATCATCGCTACACAATTTCATCCTGAGAAAAGTCAGCAGGCTGGTCAGAAATTCCTGAATAGCTTTTTACACTGGCAGGGGCAGCCTTAACATATGGCAAAAAATACACAAAGCTGGAACGTGTCTGTTGAAATGGTCACCGAGCTGAACAGAAATGATATTTCCGAGATTAGTGATGCGGCTGAAAGTGCAATTGCAGCTGGTGGCGGTTTTGGCTGGCTTACGCCGCCGCCACGCTCGGTGCTGGAAAATTACTGGAAAGGTGTTCTGCTTATTCCGGACAGGCAGTTATTTGTCGGTAAGCTAGATCAGGTAATTGTTGGCTCATGCCAGATTGTCACCCCGCAAAAAAATAACGAGGCACAGGCATTTGCCTGCCAGCTTACGACCTTTTTCCTGATGCCGCAGGCCAGAGGCTATGGCATTGCCCAGAGGCTGGTCGCAGAAGCAGAAGATTATGCCCGTTCAGCAGGGTTCAGAGTGCTGAATCTTGATGTACGCGAGACTCAGGATAGAGCTATTCACGCCTTTGAAGCGCTTGGTTATGAGCATTTTGGCACCAATAAATATTATGCCTTTGTTGATGGCAATTATGTTGCCGGACGGTATTTCACAAAAAAACTATATGACGAAAAAAACACATGACACCAGATAGCCAGCTTATTATCTATCCAGCGATTGATCTCAAAGATGGTCAGGCTGTACGCCTGCTTCACGGGGATTTTGATAAAATGACCGTCTATGCCCCTGATCCGGCAGTGCAGGCACGCCAATTTACCGATGCAGGCTGTGAGTGGATTCATGTGGTTGATCTTGATGGTGCCGTAGCTGGTAATGCGGTCAATGAAGAGGCTGTCTCCGGCATTATGAAATCAGGTGCGAAGATTCAGCTTGGCGGCGGTATCCGTGATATGGCTGCGATTGAGAGCTGGCTTGCAGCGGGGGTAAGCCGTGTGATTCTGGGCACGGCCGCACTAAAAGACCCTGAACTGGTAAAACAGGCCGCAAAAGCCTTTCCTGATCATATTGCCGTAGGTGCAGATGCAAAAGACGGGATGATAGCCGCAGAAGGCTGGCTTGAAACCTCAGAAGTGCCTGTGCTTGAATTGGTACAGCGATTTGAAGCTTGTGGTGTGGCGGCTGTGATCTTCACCGATATTTCGCGTGATGGCGCATTGACAGGCGTGAATATAGACGCCACCGCAAGGTTGGCCGAACAGGTATCTATTCCGGTTATTGCCTCAGGGGGAGTAAGCTCGATTGAGGACATAAAAGCCTGTGCTGCTGCAGCACATACAGGCATTGACGGGGTGATAACAGGGCGCGCCCTATATGACGGGCGGCTTGATCTTGCAGAAGCGCTAGCCTATGCAAACGGTGAGGCACCATGTTAACAGCGCGTGTTATTCCCTGTCTTGATGTGCATGATGGCCGTGTTGTCAAAGGCGTTAATTTTGTCAATCTAAAGGATGCTGGCGATCCTGTCGAACAGGCACGGATTTATGATGAAGCAGGCGCAGATGAGCTGTGTTTTCTGGAT
>WTJO01000051.1 GCA_011524805.1 Alphaproteobacteria bacterium | reverse complement strand
TTTCCGGCATGCTTCAGAACCTTGCGGATGTGTCAAAAACCAAAAAAGCTGACAAAAACCAGAAAGCCAAACAGAAACAGAAAGCCAGAGATAATCTGGCAAATACACTGGCTCAAGCGGCAGCTGAAAATACACCTAACGAGCAGGAGCAGAGAGATCTCAGGCTTGGCCTGTCAGATCTGGACAGGCTTCGCGCCCATATCTCACAATGCTGGTCACCGCCTATAGGTGCCAAGGGTGCTGATAATTTGAAAGTGGATATCTTGCTTGAGCTTGAACGTGATGGCACTGTCAAGCGTGCAGAAATCCAGAATACAAACAGATTTAATCAGGATAAAACCTATAAGGTAGCCGCAGAGGCGGCGCTCAGGGCAGTGATCGGCTGTGGTAAATTACCGCTGCCGCCAGAAAAATATGATTTCTGGAAAACATTCATTTTTGGCTTTGATCCAAAAAATATGTAATTCGGCACTTCAGGTGATTATTGCCATGTTTTTGACATGAATTATCCCTAGATTATTGCGCTGGAATGTGTCCCCAGATTGTCGTGACGTTATCGTCATGTTGCGGGTGAGGCGGGACAATACAGGCAGAGCCGGATATATTGCTGGTGATGCACAGGCTGTCATATTCCGCCGAAAGGTAAGATGGGCTGTTGACATCACGCTATGGAAGGTTCAGTTAATGACAGTCATCTGGCTATTTGCTGATTGTCGGTGGCAGCGATTTGAAGATGATGGTTTTGATGCAGAAAACACCCGCAAGATTGTTAAGGGGCAGATAGATGGTTATGCTGAACATATTGTCAAACGCTAGGTTTCAGGCTGGCTGGAAAAAACTGGTCATGCTGTCTGTGTGGATAATCTGCGCACCGGTTTTGGCGGTCGCACAGTCAGATATTCCGCGTCTGGATATTACCGAAGGGCAGATTGAGCCTATTCCTGTTGCAATAGCTGATTTTACCGGTCCTGATGGCAAGCCTTCTGCTGTGGGAAAGCAGATTAGCCAGATTATTTCAGATGATCTTGTCAGCTCCGGTCTGTTTAGAACAATCGACAGTGCTGCCTTTATCCGCCCGCCTGAATCTCCGAAAATCAGACCTGATTTTGCAAATTGGGCGCCCTTGGGCGCAAAGGGACTTTTGATTGGCAGTGCATTTGAAGATTCAGATGGTCTGTTGCAGATTGAATTTGTGCTGTGGGATGTGGTTACACAGCGCAATATCACCGAAGGCAGTGGTACAGCCGATAAGCAGGGTCTGCGCCGGATAGCCCACCAGATAGGTGATTTTGTTTATGAAGAATTTACCGGCGATATGCCCTATTTTGATACCCAGATTGTCTATGTCTCAGAAGAAGGCCCGCAAAACCGGCGGATTAAGCGTCTCGCCATTATGGATCAGGACGGGCATAATCACCGGTTTTTGACCACAGGCGCAGATCTGGTGCTGACTCCCCGCTTTTCAAAAACAGCTATGGAAGTTGCCTATCTGAATTATTTTAATGATGAGCCAAATGTCTATTTGCTAGATGTTGCTTCAGGGCGAACCGAACGGCTTGGCAGATTTCCGGGTATGACCTTTGCGCCCCGTTTTGCACCTGATGGCAATATGCTGATCATGAGCCTTGCCAAAGATGGCCAGACAGATATTTACGAAATGGATTTGCGCACACAGTCACGGATTCGTCTGACACGTTCACCATCCATTGACACCTCGCCTTCCTATTCTCCTGATGGTCTATCTATTGTGTTCAACTCTGACAGAGGCGGAAGCCAGCAGCTATATATCATGAACAGGCAGGGCAAGAATGTGAACCGTATCAGCTATGGTGACGGGCGCTACGCAACACCTGTCTGGTCTCCAAGAGGAGATTTAATTGCCTTCACAAAAATGTATCGCGGCGAATTCTATATCGGCGTGATGAATGTAGATGGTTCTGGTGAAAGACTGCTGGCAAAGGGGTTTCTGGTTGAAGCACCGACATGGGCGCCAAATGGCAGAGTGCTGATGTATTTCAAAAAACAGCCTGTAACAGATAGTGGTGAAGGTGGAGAAACACATTTATATCGTATTGATATTACAGGGTTTAATGAACGACGTATCTTAACGCCAGCAGATGCAAGTGACCCTGCATGGTCACCATTGCTACAATAACTCGACCAACCATGGGGTTGACACAGTCTGCTAGCCTGGAATGCAAAAAACAGGAAAATACCCGATTTAGGCGTTTCTGACCTATTTTATATTGATTTTTTAGCATTATTGTGGTTTTTGTATTTGACGAGATTATGGCAAAATTGCTATTAAAATAGTGCTTTCACGATGCCTTGAACGCAGTGTTGCTGGTTCAGGCGATAGGATTTCGTCCAAGCGCGTTGTGTAGAGGCATATGATAACGAAGCAACCTGATAGACACATTGTGTTCAGGTTTAACCTGTTTGGGGGTTTCTTTTATGTTAAAACGTCTTTTCATTTTATGTATCGGTACGGTCTTTCTCGCAGCCTGTGAGACAGCGTCAACCACATCAGTTGACTCTGCCGGCGACGCATCATCAAGCGCATCTGCCTCTTCCACATCTTCTGGAACAGCTAGCAGCAGCTCTTCTTCAAGCACTGCAGCAGCGACAGAAGCTGAAACGCTCTCACCAGAAGAAATACTCAAAAAAGAGTTCGCCAAGGTTGGAAGCACAATTCTGTTTGATTATGATTCATCCGCACTGTCAGACTACGCCCAGCGCACGCTTGACAGACAGGCAGCCTTCCTAAAGGCACGCCCACAGACGCGCGTGTTGATGGGTGGTCATGCTGACGAGCGCGGTACACGCGAATACAACCTTGCGCTAGGTGAACGCCGTGCATCTGCTGCACGCGATTATCTGGTATCAAAAGGTATCAGTTCCGAGCGCATCAGAATTATCTCATACGGTAAAGAACGTCCTGCGAAAGTTGGCTCAAATGAAGCCGCATGGCGTCTGAACCGTCGTGCAGAAACACGGCTGAACTAGTCTCGGCTAGCCACGCAGAATTTGCACTCACATTCTGGCAGTGTCCGGTTTGTTGGCATAGCATACTTAAAAAGGGGTTTTGCTTCTGGGCAAAGCCCTTTTTTTACACTGAGCCAAAATCAGATATGCACATAGATACAACAGGATATTCAGGCCA
Organism: Alphaproteobacteria bacterium; assembly: GCA_011524805.1. Taxonomy (GTDB): domain Bacteria; phylum Pseudomonadota; class Alphaproteobacteria; order Puniceispirillales; family Puniceispirillaceae; genus WTJO01. The sequence continues at coordinate 5,944 of WTJO01000051.1, read as the reverse complement.
GAGGAGATAATCTATGCCATATTTAAGCCGTAAATATACGATACCAGATAATAGGTGCGCAGAGCGGGTATTTTGTTTCCTGCCTGATTGCAATCAACCCAAAAATTAAATAGAAAAAATAAAAGATAGTAAGAGTGACGAGGGCGACGTGAAATTCAAGTTTGGACAGTCTCAATTAATGCCAGTGCTGTTAGCAATTGTGCTGGGGTTGGCAATGCCAGCGATGGCGCAAAATACCTCTCAGCGTTCAGGTCTTACCAGCGCTGACAGGGAATTGCTTACACGTCAGCAATTGCGCCTTGATACATTTGAAGAGTCATTAAAAGAACTTCGAGGTATTGTTGAAGAAGATGTCCGCAACAGCAAGACACAGCTAGAAAAATTATCTGCTTCCGTGCTGGCAAAATCGTCAGGTGCATCAGCCAATTCTCAGGCGGTGCAGGCAGAAATCGTCAAGCTGAATGACTCAATCGCCATTATGGACCAGCGGCTTTCGCGCATCTTTGAAATGACATCGGATATTGAATTTAGAGTGTTGCGGGTTGAAAAGCGGGTCTCAACCCTGCTGTCCCTGAGTGATGGTGATATTGCAAATGAGCTTGTCCAGCAGGATACACTTGGGGCTGGCACGCCGCCTCAGGTGAGTATGTCGAAAGATGAATCTACTGGCCAGACCAGCTGGTCAATTGATAAATCAGAGCTTGAGCCTTTCCTTGAAACAGATAATGCATCCGACAATGGCACAGCCATATCACAGGCAGGAACCGCCATAGATAACGGCACAGCAGACTTATCTGCGAATGCCACTGATCTGCCAACAGTGGCGGTGGCTGATACAGAAGTGGCAGAACAGCCAGAACCTGCAACGCCAAAAATTCTGCCAGATGACAGTCCTGAACAGCAATATCGCTTTGCCCTGAGCCGTGCCCTGCAAAATGATCTTGAAATGGCAGAAGCTGCCTTTTCCGAGTTCAGAGACTTTCATGTTGAGCATGAACGTTCCTCTGATGCGCTGTTCTGGCTAGGTCGTGTCCAGTTCATGCGTGGCAAATATGAAGATTCTGCTATTACCTTCTTTGAATTTAATACAGAATATCAGGATGACCCACGTCGGGTTGAAACATCCCTGTGGATTGCAGAGTCAGTTGCACAATTTGCGAGTCCAGAGCAGGCATGTGATGTGTATAAAACGCTTGTGGAGTTGCTTGATCAGCCGCCTGAAACCTTTACAAAGCGTCTGAAAGAGCTATCGGATGCCGCAAATTGTCCGGCTCCTCAGGGATAATATGCACGCATCACCGCAACAGCTATCACATGCGCTAGATAGGCTGTTTGATGCAGTATCGCCTTCCTTGCGGCGTGCGCCTTTATTCACGGCTGTGTCTGGCGGTGCAGATAGCCTGTCTCTTGCCCACATCGCCCAGCAATATGCCGATAGGCACGGGCTGGCGCATATGGCGCTGGTGGTAAATCACAATATCCGGCCAGAAGCCCATAATGAAGCGCTGGCAGTGATGGCCGAGCTGGCGCGCCATGATATCAGGGCGGAATTGCTGGCGATTGACATGAAAGCGCCTGACAGTGCCATTCAGCACTGGGCTCGCCAACAGCGATTTGCACGACTGGCTGGTCATGCGCGCGCCTCAGGCGGGGTGCTATTGTTTGGCCATCATGCAGATGATCAGGCTGAAACAATCCTGATGCGGCTTAATAACGCCTCGTCAATTGCCGGTCTGGCCGGTATGTCAGAGGTTAGCATTCATGAGGGGGTTGCATGTCTGCGCCCCTTTTTATCACTGCCCAAATCGGCATTGCTATCATATTGCGCAGAACATGATCTGGGATATGTAACAGATAAATCGAATTTTGATCCTAAATTTGAGCGCGTCAGAATGCGGCAATTTCTTCAATGCCGTACTGATTTTGCCGGGAAGGCATTACAGATGGGCGCGCTATGTAAGACGCTAGATTCAGCCCTGCACCGCACATTATGGGACTGGCTATCAGAATATCTGCTGCTGGCCTCACCTGTTGATATGCGTCTGGCACGCCAGCCATTTGATGTGCTGGCCCCATCTATGCAGCGCTATCTGCTGAGATATATGATGCAATTTGTGGGCGGGAGTTCCTATCCGGCACGATTTGATGCGGTTGCAGACATACTGCCCTCTGTGCTGGCCGGCAAGCGCTCTACCCTGTCTGGCTGTTATATCTATGCAACATCAAAGGCTGTGATTATTCAGGCAGAATGGGGGCGCAAGTCACCTGCCGGCGCGATTGATATCCCGCCAGATACATCTGTGGTATATGAAAATAGATGGATTATCAGAAGCGCGGCGGCTGGCCTGATTATGCGCTATGGCGAGCTAAAACAGGCGCACCCTGAGGCGGCACAGACCGTACTCTCGCAGCTTGACAGCTATGCATCACGTCCAAGAGATATGATTCCCTGTTTTCTTGGCCTTGACGGACGGCCAAAGGCTCCCCATTTTATAATGGATAGAGATAGGTTATATTCGGATAGTCAGGCAGATGGGCGGGCTATACAGGTTTGGCCGAGACATATTCCGGAGCTATTGGATGGTTTTTTTCGTTATGGCCATCCGATGTACTCAACAAAATGTACAAAGCTCTTAACATAATGGCGATACAAGAAGGAACAGGCGCGTGAATAATTTTGGACGCAACATAGCCATCTGGCTGATCATTGGTGCTGCTTTGCTGGCACTTTTCAATATGTTCCAGTCAGGTTCGGAACCTCAGAATACGACCAAGATGGCCTATTCTGATTTTATCGCACAGGCACGTTCTGGCGGCATTACAGAAGTGCTGATAGAAGGCAATAATCTCAAGGGCAGAACACGCGAAAACAGCATCGTAACAAGCTACCGTCCCGAAGGTGCAGATGTGATGTCTGTTCTTGAAGGCACAGATGTGCGGATTGATGCGCGCCCTGATGAAAGTAACATGCCGGGGTTGTTCAGCGTTCTTATCTCATGGTTCCCGATGCTGTTATTTATCGGGGTCTGGATTTTCTTTATGCGCCAGATGCAAGGTGGCGGCAAAGGCGGTGCGATGGGCTTTGGCAAATCACGCGCCAAAATGCTGACCGAACATCATGGTCGCGTAACCTTTGAAGATGTTGCCGGTATTGATGAAGCAAAGACCGAACTAGAAGAGGTGGTCGAGTTCTTAAAAGACCCGGGCAAATTCCAGCGTCTTGGTGGCAAAATTCCAAAAGGCGTATTGCTGGTTGGCCCGCCCGGTACAGGTAAGACATTGCTTGCACGTGCCATTGCCGGTGAAGCCAATGTACCGTTCTTCACTATTTCAGGTTCTGATTTTGTTGAAATGTTTGTCGGTGTCGGTGCCAGCCGTGTGCGCGATATGTTTGAACAGGGCAAGAAAAATGCGCCATGTATCATCTTCATTGACGAGATTGACGCTGTCGGACGGCACAGAGGCGCAGGCCTTGGTGGCGGTAATGATGAGCGTGAGCAAACATTGAACCAGATGCTGGTTGAGATGGACGGATTTGAGGCGAATGAAGGGGTTATCCTGATCGCTGCCACAAACCGCCCTGATGTGCTTGACCCTGCGCTGTTACGTCCGGGACGGTTTGACCGTCAGGTGGTTGTGCCAAATCCTGATGTGACAGGCCGTGAAAAAATTCTGAAGGTGCATATGCGTAAAACACCGCTTGCCAATGATGTAAAGCCACGCATCATTGCCAGAGGCACGCCCGGATTTTCAGGTGCAGACCTTGCCAATCTGGTGAATGAAGCTGCTCTGCTGGCCGCGCGCAAAGGTAAGCGCACAGTCGGCATGTCCGAATTTGAAGAAGCCAAAGATAAGGTAATGATGGGCGCAGAACGCCGCTCTATGGTGATGAGCGATGATGAAAAGCGCCTGACTGCCTATCATGAGGCAGGTCATGCGGTGGTTGCCCTGCATTGCGCCGCCTCCGATCCTATCCACAAAGCCACCATTATCCCCAGAGGGCGCGCACTTGGTATGGTGATGCGCCTGCCAGAGGGTGATCGTGTATCTATGGCAGTTGACAAGCTGGAAGCAGATTTGCGGGTAGCCTGTGGTGGCAGAATTGCAGAAGAGCTGATTTTCGGGGCTGAAAAGGTCACTACCGGCGCCTCTTCTGATATTCGTATGGCCACAGATATGGCACGCCGCATGGTCACAGAATGGGGCATGTCGGAAAAGCTGGGCTTTCTGGCCTATTCAGGTGATGAGCAGGAAGTATTCCTTGGCCGTTCGGTCACACAGCAGAAAAATGTGTCTGAAAAGACAGCCGATATTATCGATTCAGAAGTGCGCCGCATCGTAGATGAAGCCTATGGCGATGCGACAAAAATTCTGAAGAAATTCAATATCGAGCTGGAACGGCTAGCACAGGGCTTGCTTGAATATGAAACGCTGAACGAGGAAGAGATCAAAATCATTGTCGAAGGTGGCACTTTGTCACGGTCTGATGAAGATGATGATCAGCCCGCAACGCCGCGCTCTAAAAAGCCGCGTTCTGGCCTGCCAACAGGGGGGCGCTCCCGCACCCGTCCAAACCCTGACAGTCCGGGCTCTGAGCCTGCATAAACCCGTCAAAAACCCTTTGCATAAGCCTATGTGAAGGGTTTTTACTTATGGCCAAGAGAGCTTGTTATGCAGAGTGCGCTTCGATATATCGCCACGCCAGATGAATTTGTCTGCCCGCCTGATGGGGCGCAGACATGGCTACGCCCCGTCGGCATTACCGCCGAAGAACGGGGGCACAACCAGCCTCTCTCTGGCCTATATAGGCTGGCTGGCGGCTGGGCAGGATTTTTCCAGCTAGATGTGGTGATGCGCAACGACACAGGCTTTGATGTCTGGCGCACCGATATTAACAGCTATCTGGCCGCCAGTGATGACAGACAGACAGCAGAGGCGGCGCTTCACAGGCTGGTATGTCCACGTCCCGATTTTGCAGGTCTGTCTATGGCGCGGCCGCATATTATGGGGGTGGTGAATGTCACCCCTGACAGCTTTTCGGATGGCGGCAGATTTTTTGACACGGGCAGGGCTATTGATGGCGCTATGCTGATGGCGCGGGCAGGCGCATCTATTCTGGATATAGGGGGCGAGTCTACCCGCCCCAACGCTGAGGCGGTCAGCCATGCAGACGAAATAGCCCGCATTACCCCTGTGCTGTCAGGGCTGGCAGAACAGGGTGTTACCCTGTCGGCAGATACCCGCCATACAGAGGTGATGCTGGCTGGGCTGGCGTTTGGTGCGCATATTATCAATGATGTTTCCGGCTTTACCGCAACAGGCGCCCCACAGCTGATGGCAGAACAGTATAAAGCCCGTCCTGATGCCAGCTATGCGATTGCGATGCATATGCAGGGCGAGCCGCAAACCATGCAGAACAACCCAAGCTATGGCTTTGCGCCGATAGATATTTATGAGGTGCTGGCCAGCCATATTGACAGGCTGCGTGCCGCCGGTCTGCCTCAGAGCCATATTGCAATTGATTACGGCTTTGGCTTTGGCAAGACGCCACAGCATAACCGCCAGCTGATTGACTGGACGGCAATGTTTCACGGGCTGGGCGTGCCGATACTGGTGGGGGTAAGCCGGAAATCCTCAATCCTGCGGCTGGTAGAGGCTTCTGCCATGGGCATGCCAGAAGACAGGTTCGGGCTAGATGAAGCAGACAGGCTGGGCGGGTCCATTGCGCTTGGCACAGAGGCCGTGAGACAGGGCGCGCAGTTCATCCGCACCCATGATGTCAGCCAGACATATCAGGCACTTGCCCTCACTTCGGGGTAGGGGGGGTGTTTGGCGCGTTGTTTTGCCAGAAATTCTTTTAGTTTTGAGGTGAGTTCTTCGTGTCGCTCTTTGCTCATATATTTGCTGAAGTTGGATGCAATATCAAAATCAATTAATGAAAAAT
>WTJO01000048.1 GCA_011524805.1 Alphaproteobacteria bacterium | reverse complement strand
GATCCAGATGGTCTCTGAGACTGTCTCGCTTGAAATCACGGTCACCAGCACCGAAGTTGAAGCCCTTCTGCTTGAATCCAACCTGATTAAAAAGCTGAAGCCGCGTTATAATATTCTGCTCAAAGATGATAAATCCTTTCCCCATATTCTGCTGACATCTGCCCACCCCTATGCCCAGCTGGCAAAGCATCGTGGCGCGCGCACCAAAAAAGGTGCCTATTTTGGGCCTTTTGCCTCTGCCAGCGCGGTGAACCGCACCATCACAACCCTGTCGCGCGCCTTTATGTTGCGCACCTGTTCGGACAGCTATTTTTCAGCGCGTTCGCGCCCCTGTCTGCAATATCAGATTAAGCGCTGTACCGCGCCCTGTGTTGGCTATGTCAGCGAGGCAGATTACCGCCATCAGGTAGATAATGCCGCGCTATTTCTGTCTGGCCAGTCAGACGAGGTGCAACGCGAATATGCAGAGATGATGCAACAGGCATCGGACGAGCTTGATTTTGAAACAGCCGCCCTGTGGCGTAACAGAATCCGCGCCCTTACTGCCATTCAGGCCAATCAGGATATTAATATGCAGGGTCTGTCAGATGCCGATATTATCGCGCTGGCAACGGTGGCCGGCCAGTCATGTGTGCAGGTATTTTTCATCCGCGCCGGCACAAATTATGGCAATACCTCGTTTTTTCCGCGACATGAAGCCTCTGCCTCTGCCGAGGAAATTATCTCTGCCTTTTTGGGACAATTCTATGCCGAGCGGCATGCCCCGAAGCTGTTACTGCTCAGCCATTTGCCTGAACAGGCGGTGCTGATTGCCGATGCGCTGGCCATATCTGCAGGCCATAAAATCGAGCTTAGCACCCCCCGGCGTGGTGCCCGTAAACAGCTGATGGATATGGCGGAACGAAACGCGCTGGAAGCCTTGAGCCGGAAGCTGGCTGAATCAGCTTCCCAGAACAGATTGATGGATGCGCTGGCAGAGGCCTTCGGGCTGGATGAGACACCTAGCAGAATCGAGATTTACGATAATTCGCATATTCAGGGCGCGCATGCGGTAGGCGGCATGGTGGTCGCTGACAGGCAGGGCTTTGTGAAATCCGCCTATCGCAAATTCAATATGAAAGATGAAGGCCCACACGCTGTCAGTCAGGGAGATGATTTTGCGATGATGCGCCAGATGCTGTATCGGCGGTTTGAGCGCGCGCTAAAAGAAGACCCTGAACGCCAGCTTGAAAGCTGGCCTGATTTGCTGCTGATAGATGGCGGTAAAGGCCAGCTAAGTGCTGCCATGGAGGTGATGAACCAGCTTGGCGTGTATGATATCCAGCTTGTGGCGATATCAAAAGGGCCTGACAGAAATGCCGGCCGCGAGCAGTTTCATATGCAGGATAAAGACAGCTTTACCCTGCCGCCAGACAGTGCGGCGATGCATTTTCTGCAACGGCTACGCGATGAGGCGCACCGCTTTGCGATTGGCAGCCACAGGGCGCGGCGCACCAAACAGGCCTTTACCAACCCGCTAGATACCATCCCCGGTATTGGCGCAAAACGCAAAAAGGCGCTTCTGGCACATTTTGGCTCGGCAAAGGCGGTGTCAACCGCAGGGATCAGAGATTTACAGGCAGTAGAAGGCATATCGGCGACAACTGCACAGCAGATTTATCACTGGTTTCATGAAAAGCAGAGGTAAATCTTTACTAGACGCGAGCCATCTCAATAGGTACAAAAATAGACGGGCAGAGGCTATGTTCCCGCCCCTTGTAATGTATGACAGCATGAAATCTGCAATCTGACGAAATAGGCCGGATTTATTTATGAGACATATTCCGAACATTATCACATTGATTCGTGTGATTCTGGCGCCTGTTATCGCGGTGATGATAGCGATGATGGCGGCTGAACAGGCAATGTTGATTTTGTGCCTGTATCTGGTGGCCGCCATTTCTGACTGGCTTGACGGCTATCTGGCGCGCGAGATGCAGGTTATCTCGTCAATGGGCAGAATGCTTGACCCGATAGCTGACAAGCTGCTGATCGCCGGCTGTCTGCTTGGGCTTGCCGCCACACGTGGCACAGATATGCTGTTTATTCTGCCTGCATTGGCGATATTATTCCGCGAAATTCTGGTCTCCGGTCTGCGTGAATATCTGGCAGATACCAAAATTACCGTGCATGTCACCACCCTTGCAAAATGGAAAACAGCTATCCAGATGACAGCCATTGGCTGTCTTATCAGCTATCCTGCCGCGCTTGTGCCTGACTGGGTTGAGCTGGCAGGGCTGGGCATATTATGGCTGGCCGCCATCCTGACCATCATTACGGGGTGGCAATATTTCCATGCCGCCAGAGAGTATCTATAGCCGAATACCCATAACCGAATAGCCATAGACCGGCTGTCAGATGGTGCCTAGGACGCTCCGACAAGCTGGTTATAGCCATCCACCATCTGGCGGGTGATGCCTGCCGGTGTAAAGCTATACTCGCCAATCTGTGATACAGGCGTTACTTCGGCGGCGGTACCTGTCAGGAAACATTCTGTTGCCTGTGCCATTTCTTCTGGCATGATATGCCGCTCGATAACCTCAATCCCGCTTTGTTTTGCCAGTTCGATAATGGTCTGGCGGGTGATACCATTTAAGAAACAGTCAGCTGTCGGGGTATGTAATTTGCCATCTTCCATCACGAAAAACACGTTGGCACCGGTTGCTTCTGCTACATAGCCGCGATAATCCAGCATCAGCGCATCGGCAAAGCCGTTTTTCTCGGCCTCATGCTTGGCAAGGGTGCAGATCATATACAGACCGGCTGCCTTGGCATGGACAGGGGCTGATTCTGCCGCAGGCCGGCGCCATTTTGCCATACCCAGCTTGATCCCCTTCATCTTTGTTTCAGGGTCAAAATAACTAGGCCATTGCCATGCTGCTACCGCCAGATGAATTGTAGTCTGCTGGGCGGAAATTGCCATCATTTCAGAACCACGCCAGCAAAATGCCCGCACATAGCCATCCACAATATTATTTTCGGCCAGTACATCATCTTTAATCTGATTCAGCTCGGCATCACTTACCGGCAAATCGAAATCAAGATATTTGCAGCTCTGGCGCAGCCGCTTTGTATGTTCGTCAGATTTGAAAATCTTGCCCCCATAGGCGCGTTCACCTTCAAATACCTGACTGCCATAATGAAGGGCATGTGTCAGCGAATGTGTACGCGCATCACGCCACTCAATCATCTCACCATTCATCCAGATTTTACCATCTCTGTCATCAAACGGTATAAGCCCCATAGCATTGGCCTCCCTGCCAGTGTGAATGAGATTATGCAAAAATCATTCAATTTATCTGAATAAAACGCAATATTCGTTTTTCAACTTTCCTTTTTTAGCAGGATCATTATTATTGGTCAACATAACTGACATAAATTTCGGACAGGATTATGAAACCAAGTCAGCATATTCAGAAAGGCCTGTTCCTGCGAAAACAGGAATTGCGCAAAGGTATAGAGTTACTGTTTTTTGCCTATCGTGATTTTACCAATGAGGCAGATGAGCTGTTATCTGAAATCGGGCTTGGGCGTGCCCATCACCGTGTGATCTATTTTGTTGGCCGCACGCCCAATATGACTGTCAGCCAGCTTCTGGCAATCCTGAAAATTACCAAGCAGAGCCTGTCACGTGTATTGTCACATCTGCTGGAAGAGGGATATATTGAACAGACGCAGGGTGCCAGAGATAAAAGACAGCGCCTGTTATCGCTGACCGCCAAGGGCGAAGAGCTTGAAACAAGGCTGACAGACCTGCAATGCAGACGGTTTGCCAAAGCCTATGGCGAAAAAGGGGTTGAGGCTGTAAACGGCTTTCAGGAAATTCTGGCCAGCTTGATAAATGAAGATGATGACGCACGCCAGATGCTTCAGACGCCAATAGCAAAAGGACGATAATATGGCTGAAATGGCACATATCCTTGTGATAGATGATGATGCCAGATTACGCGAATTATTGCGCCGGTTTCTCGAAGAAAGCGGCTATATGGTGACAGATGTCGAAAATGCCCTTCAGGCGCGTGCCTATATGGACAGCACACAGTTTGATTTGCTGGTCATAGACGTGATGATGCCAGGTGAGACAGGCATTGAATTTCTGCAATCACTGCGCAAAGACAATGCGGTGCCTGCGCTGTTTCTGACAGCATTATCCGAGACTGAAAACAGAATTGACGGGCTGTCTATCGGGGCAGATGACTATATCTCAAAACCGTTTGAGCCGCGCGAGCTGATTCTCAGAATCAAAAATATTCTGGATAGAAGCGCCTTCTCATCTATCAGAACAGCCGAAGTGAAATTTGGCGCCTTCTGCTATCAGCCAGAATCGAAAATACTCACGGAACAGGGACGCAGAGTGCATATCACAACGGCCGAACAGGAACTGCTTGACTGTTTTGCCCTGCACCCTAACCAGACATTATCTCGTGATGATATTTCACAGATGCTGGGCGGGCGGATGAATGGCAGATCAATTGATGTTGCGGTTGCCAGACTTCGCTCTAAACTGGAAAGAGACCCGCGTTATCCTGTATTGCTCCAGACCATAAGAGGTGCGGGATGGCAGTTGACAACCAACAGCTAGGGCGCATGCTGTGTATCAGGTGACAGACACAGATACTGACAGACAGGAACACAAACCATAATGCAATTGCGCGACTATATGCCAAAAACCCTGTTCGGGCGTATGCTGGCCATCATTCTGGTGCCGATGATTATCGTGCAGATTGTCACCATATTCATTTTTTACGAGCGCCACTGGGATTCTGTCACACGTCACATGGCCTCAGGGCTTGGCAGTGAGATTGACTATATTGTCGACCAGACAGGCGCGCTTCCCGATACCGAACGGCTAGAGCAGACAAAACAGCTTGCGGCACGGTATTTTAATTTCAAGATCCGCTTTTTACCTGATGCTATTCTGGAACCATATAATAACAACCAGCGCAATGTCCCCTATTCAGAGCTTGCCTTTGCCAATGTGCTTGCCAGCCGGCTGGCCTATCCTTGGACAATTGATCTTGAAACCATACCTGATTTTATCCAGATTCAGGTTCAGCTTGGTAACGGGGTGATGCTTATCACCGCAGATCGTAAGCGGTTAATCAGCTCAACCAGCTGGACATTTCTAGGCTGGACAGTCGGCAGCTCAATTCTGCTATTCTGTACTGCTCTGCTATTTCTCAAAGCTCAGGTAAAACCTATAATCCAGCTTGCCAATGCCGCCAGAAAGCTGGGACTTGGCAGACAGACAGATGACTGGCATCTACAGGGTGCAAAAGAGGTCAGGCTTGCAGGCCGCGCCTTCCAGTCAATGCGCCACAGAATCAATCGCCAGCTTGCAGAACGCACAGCCATGCTGGCAGGGGTCAGCCATGATTTACGCACACCGCTGACCCGCATGCGTCTGCAATTGGCGCTGATGTCATCCTCTCAGGATACTGCCGCACTTGAACAGGATATTGACGAGCTGGAACAGATGATAGATGGCTATCTGGCCTTTGCCCGTGGTGAAGGCACTGAACAGACAGAAACAGCCAGTCTGGGTGATATTCTGAACAGTATTTTCTCTGCATCTGAGAAAATAGATAAGGGCAGGCTGAAACTGGAAATACCTGAAACTGGTCTGCCTGATTTTCCGATGCGGCGGCGTGCCATGAAACGGGCACTTGAAAATATCATCGGCAATGCGGTGCGCTATGCCAGCTATGCTGAAATTCGTGCTAAATATCGGGGTGACAATATCTATATTTTTATTGATGATGATGGGCCCGGCATTGCCGAAGAACATCGGGCAGATGCGATACGTCCGTTTGTGCGACTGGAAGAATCACGTAACAAGGCCACTGGTGGTACGGGGCTAGGGCTTGCGATTGCCAATGATATTATCCTTGGCCACGGGGGCGAGCTATCGTTTGATGATGCGCCGCTTGGCGGGCTTAGAGTTACCGTTACCCTGCCTGTCTGACGAACAGAGGTTGGCTAATGCATATGCTGGCCATTAGGCACAGACATATCAGGCGCGATAAGCACGATATGGCCATCTGAATCGGTAACGCCTAGTACTAGCACTTCTGACATAAACGGGCCTATCTGGCGGGGCGGAAAATTCACCACTGCCATCACCTGTCTGCCAACAAGCTGGTCTGGCTGGTATTTATCTGTTATCTGGGCGGAAGATTTTTTCACCCCTATCTCGCCAGCAAAATCAATCCATAGCTTTATCGCCGGCTTTCGTGCCTCGGGGAATGGTTCGGCAGACTGGACAGTGCCAACCCGGATGTCCAGCTTCATAAATTCATCAAACGTTATATGCGGCTTTGCCGGCAGCGTATCTGACATTTTCTTGCACCCTACATATCCGGCGTGCTGGCAGACGAAGACTGTTCAAGCAGTCTAAGGCTAATCGCCCAGTCTTCTGCACGGCGAAGCTCTTTATCTACTGAATTTAATGTTTGTGATAGATCGGCACTATCATCTTTCAGCCAGACAGACCCTGTCTTCATCACAACACCGGCAACGCCTTTCACGCGCATATCCCGTCGCCAGCCTATATCATCATCACCGCTTAATGACAGCAATCTGTTCACTGTCTGGTGAAGCTGGCATATCATCGCTATGGCCAGGTCTGGCCGCCGCATACAGGCGCTCTGAAGCACGCTAAAGCCGTTTTTATAGGGCGCAAATACCTCAAAGCGGTGGATGAGACCTTCCAGCAATTTTTCATAGATGCTGGCATCTGCCGCATCTGCAAAATCTGCATCACTTTCAGCCAGTGCCTTGTCATCAAGCCAGTTCAGTGCAAAACAGACAAGCTGGGTTATATCCCCTGCTCTCAGATAAAGCTGATTAGCCGAAATACCGGCACGCTCTGCAATATGCGCCATATCCAGATCAGAAAATCCCCTATCTGCCAGCGCCGCAAATACCGCCTCAACGATTTGCCCATCTATCTCTTTGCTATCCATCTTACCCTCGGCCATCTTACCTTCAGCCATCTTACCCTCGGAGCAGATTACCTGCCTGCTACATCATATAGTGCGTCAGGGGCTATCTGCCAGCATTAAGCTCAATCCCTCTATCTCTTGCAGCGCGCATGGCCTTTGCCATCACCTCTGCCAGACCGCCTTCTGCCATCAGCACAGATAGGGCGGCGGCGGTAGTGCCTCCTTCCGAGGTCACATTTTTCCGCAACTGGCCAGCAGAATTATCATCATCCTGCATTAACGCGCCTGCCCCGATAACTGTCTGGCGCGCCAGCTGCATGGCCATATCATCTGCCAGCCCCAATGCGCGGCCAGCCTCTGCCATAGTTTCGACCAGATAAAATACATAGGCAGGGCCTGAACCAGACAGGGCAGTAACCGCGTCCATCAATTGCTCATCATCAAGCACCACAACCTTTCCAATCGCAGAGAGCAGATGGCGTGTCATTTCGATCATCTGATCTGAGACATCTGGCAAGGCGGTGATGGCCGTAATCGCGGCACCAACCTTGGCAGGGGAATTTGGCATGGCTCTGATAATCGCGCTGCTTTGCGGGATCATCTGGCGTAACCCGTCAAGCGATATGCCTGCAGCGATTGACACAAACACAGTCTGGGCGGTGCCAATATGCTGACAGCCTGACATCACCTCTGCCATGATTTGCGGCTTTACCGCCAGCACCACAACATCTGGCTGGCTAGCCGCATCCTCAGGCGCAAACTGGCCGGCCGAACTTGCAGTGCGCACATCATCATCTGCAAGCTTGCTGGCCAGCGCCTCATCAATTGCCGGGTCTATAACGGTAAATATGTCGTCAGGGCTGCGCCTCTGGCACCAGCCATCCAGCATCGCGCTACCCATATTTCCATAGCCGATTAGACAGACATGCATGCTCGCCTCTTTGTTTGTTAAACGATCAGTCTGCGTCTAGTTATAGGATTGTTCGGGCGTGCGGGTCAATCATGACAGGGTTTGGCGGCACGCACCAATTTTGTTTGTGCTAGGCTTCGCCTGCTACTTCCATCATGGCAAGTCTGGTCATATGCGGCTGGCTCTGGTCTGACGATAGTAGCTGGAGCAGTGCCGAGCTTGCCAGTTCTGCCTGCTCGACCATCACATGCACAACATCATCAATCTGCTCGGCGGTTGCCCCGCCCGCACCTTGCAGGCTTAGCGCATATCGAAGCTGGATTTCATGTGTATCAGAGGTCAACAGGAAATGCCCTAACGACAAATCTTCATTCAGCACCATCAAAGATAGCGCAATTTGTGCCAGCCTGTGGGTCGGCACATCCAGCTCAAGCGCGCATTTTGCATACAATGTCTGGCTAGATACATTCCAGTCAAGATGAAGCTGGTACTGGCCAAACCGTCCGGGCACATCTACCAGCAAGGCATCCTGATATGACTGGCGGAAAAACCAGTCATGCCGAACCACAAGCTCGGATGCGAGCTTTATCGGATGTTCAATCTGGATGTCGTCTGACGAGATGGATTGCGGCATAGCAATATTCCTTTTCCTGTCTGCCCAGACTAGCAGATTTTGTGAACCAAGAAAAGGTCTGAACACAAGATTTAGTGTCCATTTTTCAGTCTATATACATTTTATTGTGGTTTTAGGCTAAATCCGCATTGTGCCTGTTGCCACCTATCTGGATGTTTTTGCAGATTTGGCTGCTTTTTTTGCAGCTGCTTTTTTTGTGGCCGTCTTTTTTGTATCTGTCTTGCCAGCCTTGGCGAGCTGCGCTTCCAGCACGGTGATTCTGGCGGCCAGCGCTTCAATCCTGCTTATCGCTGCGTCAAAATCTTCCCGCGTGACAACCGAGCCTGCATTCTGGCTTCGTTCCTGATAGCCCTGTCTCATGCCTCTTAGCTCTTCACGAACACCCCCAAGCGCAGATGCTGCGCCATTTACTACCTGAGCAATATCTGAAAAAAGCTCGCCTCGTGCGCGCATATTCTTATCCTTTCTTATATCCTTGTTTATAACATAATGATTTATTGCCAGATTTCCAGCGTCATCATCTGGAGTGGCTGTGAATAGATAAGATATGGCAGATAGAACTGAGTATGATAGTATGGCG
>WTJO01000081.1 GCA_011524805.1 Alphaproteobacteria bacterium | reverse complement strand
CTGCGTGCCTCAATAGAGGCTGGCGATGTGACTATGGGCGATGTGCTGACAGTCCTGCCTTTCCAGAATACCCTGTCTACCTTCAGGGTAACTGGACAGACTGTGATAGACGCGCTGGAAAATGGCGTATCTCAAATTGAAGAGGGTAAAGGCCGCTTTCCTCAGGTGGCAGGGCTTAGATTCAGCTTTGATATGTCCATTGCGCCAAATGAGGGGCGTATCTCCTCTGTGATGGTAAAGCAGAATGGCAGATGGCAGCCAATTGACCTGTCTAAACGCTATTATCTAGTGTCAAATAATTATGTGCGTGGTGGCGGTGACGGATATCGCATGTTCGCAGATGCGCGTGATGTATATGATTTTGGCCCTGATCTGGCAGATGTTGTTGCTGGTTATCTAGCAGACCAGCCAGATTATATGCCCTTTACAGATGGCCGCATCATCCGGAAATAGCGAGGGCATATTGTTGCGGTTTTGACAATCAAATCAGGGGCTGATAGGCTGTTGCCGCCCTTTGTTGATGCAGGGGCTGTTGATGTATCATAAGCAGGCTGGTTATGTGGGAAACAGAGGTATGGTAGAGCAGCGTTCAGAAACACAGGACAGGGCAGTATGCGGGCATTGTCTATGTGGCAAGGTGCGGTTCAGCTATACCAGTGCGCCAACATTGGCCTGTTATTGTCATTGCAAAGATTGCACCCGAAATTGTGCGTCGCCCGTGGTTGCCTTTATCGGGGTGAAGCTGGATAGCTTCAACTGGCAGATTGATGGTGCTGAACACCCGAAATATTACCCCTCATCTGAGGGCGTTAAACGCTTTTTCTGTGATGCGTGTGGCACGCCAATGGCGTTTCAGGCAGAACATTATGAGGGCGAAATTCATCTCTATGCCGCCACGCTGGACAAACCAGAGCAGTTCCAGCCAAGCTGTCATGTATATCATGCGTCAAAACTGGACTGGCTGGATATTGATGATCATCTGCCCAGACATCCCCATAGCCTGCCTGAGCCGAAGTAGCATTCGGGGGCAGGCGCAATAGGTACCTTGCGCATCATGTGGTTGTTGTTTGCTTAATGTGAGTGCTTATTGTGGTGGCCGGATGCTGATTTTCTGGCCTGTATGGTCATATCAATCTTGCCGGCCTGCTCAAAGATAAGGGTGATATTATAGCGCTCGCCTGCTACTATCTGCTGGTTTAGCTTCATAAACATCAGATGCGTGCCGCCTGGTTTCAGAGTTACCGCACTGCCGCCAGCTATCGTCAGGCCATCTTCCATCTGGCGCATTTTCATAATGTCGCCATCCATCTTCATCTCGTGGATCTCGCTTTGTGCAGCAAAATCAGCCGTGACAGCAACAAGCCTGTCTGCTGTATTATTGCTGTTCTGTATTGTGAGATAGCCTCCAGACACACCATGATGTGGCGGCGTTGCACGTATCCAGACATCGGATAGCAAAATGCCGTTATGGCTAAGTGTTTCGGCCGTAGCAGTCGAGAGGCTGATAAAGGCTAATACCAGAAGTGATAACAGTTTTGACATAGAAATATCCTGCAAAGTTATTTTCGCTAGCGGCATATTGGTTTTGCCTTAGCAGCAAAGATGGACTGCTTCTGTGACTAAATTCTGCCACCGTGAATGTCAAATTTTTAGGTAAATTAAGATAGCATTACATCTAATTCAAACATACGCTATTATCAGACTATACTATGGTAAAATTTAGCCGGTACATAAGTAATATGACCCCAGTCTTTAAAATATTTAGGTCTGTAAAAACCTATCTGCTATGCGCATCTATCTATCTTGGATGGCAGGCGTCTTCTGTGTATGCGCATCCGCATATGTGGGTTGACCTTGACACGCAAGTAGAGCTTACAGCCGAAAATAAGGTAACGGCGATTCACCAGAGATGGCTGTTTGATGATTTTTTCTCTGCCGCCATTTTGGAGGAAGCTGCCAGCTATGGGGGTGAGCTGAATGACGGTATTAATGCCGAAGTTGGCAAGATTATCAATAATCTTCACGCATGGGATTATTTCACTGAAATCTCGGTAGATGGCATGGTGCTTGACCTTAAAAAAGTAGAGACATACGAGGTAGCGGTTGTAGGCGAAAGAGTGTTGATGAGCTTCACGACTGAATTATTAACCCCCGCAGACCCGTTATCAGCGGCAGTTTCCTATTCGATTTATGACCCGACCTATTATAT
>WTJO01000230.1 GCA_011524805.1 Alphaproteobacteria bacterium | reverse complement strand
GCCACGGGTTCTGTGACGGTGATGTTCACGGTGACGGACGACTGCAACAACAGCAGCAGCACGACGGCGACGTTCACCATCGAGGACACGACGCCTCCTTCGTTCGACAGTGTTCCTGACGATTACACCGCGGAGTGTAGCGATGCACACCCACTTGACGATGCCACGGCATCGGACATTTGTGGCGGCGCGGTAGTGACTGAAGTCGCTGACACCACGGCTGGAGCTTGTGACCAAGAATACGTTGTGGTTCGCACGTTTACGGCCACGGACGATTGCGGCAACACAAGCACTGCAACGCAGACCATCACGATCCAAGACACGACGGCACCTGAATTCACCTACGTTCCTGCGGACTACACTGCAGAGTGCAGCGATGAGCACCCCATGGAGGATGCTACGGCCACGGACAACTGCGGTGAGGTGACTGTGACGGTGGACGCCGTGACGACGCCAGGCGAGTGCACGGGTGACTACACAATCACGCGTACGTTCACGGCAATGGACGAGTGCGGCAACAGCAGCACGGCAGTCCAAACGATCACAATTGTGGACACCACGGCTCCTGTCTTCGATGCATACACCCCAACTACGGTGGTGGAATGCACGGACGGTGACGGTGACGATTTGACTTATCTGCCATTGACAGCTACGGACAACTGCGGAAGCATCACCTACTCTGTGGAGTCTGTGTGCATGTCAGGCGGTTGCTTGTGGACCATCATGCGGATTTGGACGGCGACGGACGACTGCGGAAACAGCACGACTGTGGAGCAGTACTTGATGTTGTCTGACACGACGGCTCCTGAAGTGACGGCTCCTGCGGATTACACGGTGTCTTCAGACGCCATGGATTGCAGCGCTGACATCTCTGAAGCTGCTGCCGGTTCTCCGTCTTACAGCGACAACTGTGGCGACACCGATTGCTGGGGTCAGAACAGCTTGACCGTTTCTTACGAAGACAGCGCTTGGGAGTACACCTGCATGGGTGACGACGACAACACCGAAGGAACGCGCACGTTGACTCGTACCTGGTACGTGGAAGATCGCTGCGGAAACATCGGCGAAGCCACTCAGACCATTACGGTGACGGACGACACGGCTCCAATGGGGTCTGTCGAAGACGCTTCTGTGGCATGTGCTGCTTACGACGCTGAGACCGAGTACGGTTCACACAGCGAGTCAGACAACTGTGACTCGAATGTGGCTGTGTCTTGGGAGCAAACGGCCATTGTCAATGTGGAAGGTGCAGGTTGCTACCAAGTGGAGCGCACCTACACGTTCGCGGACGATTGCGGCAACAGCATGACGGCACTTCAGACCATCACGGTGTACGACGACGTGGCTCCTGAAATCTCAGGCGAGATTGAAGTCCAAATCGAGTGCTCTGAGTACCCCGATGAGAACATCTACATCGAGGCGTCTGACGACTGCGGTGACGTGACCATCACCTTCGAAGACATGCCAGTGTCTGGTGGATGTGTTCAGCCTGTGGGTATGTACATGCGGATGTACACGGTCACTGATGAGTGCGACAACGTGAGCACGTTCGAGCAGTTCTTGCGCCTCGTGGACACGACAGCTCCTGAATTGACGATTCCTGCGGACTACACCATCGAGTGTGATCAGGAGATCACCTACGACGAAGCTTCTGCGACCGACAACTGCGACGGCGACGTGGCCATCGAGTTGTTGACGGAAATCATCGAGGGTGACTGCCCACAGAGCTACACGATTGAGCGTACGTTCACGGCAACGGATGACTGCGACAACAGCACGACGCTGACCCAAACCATCACGGTTCAGGACACGACGGCTCCAGAGTTGACCATCCCTGCGGACTACACGGCTGAGTGCAGCGACGAGCACCCGCTCGACGACGCTTCGGCTACGGACAACTGCGGCGAAGTGACCATCACGCTCGTGACGGACACGGTGGCCGGCGACTGCGCCCAAGCCTACACAGTGACGCGCGCATTCACGGCGACGGACGAGTGCGGCAACAGCACGTCTGCGACTCAGACCATCACCATCCAAGACACCACGGCGCCAACGTTCAACGAGACGTTGCCTGGTGACATGACGGTGGAGTGTGACAACGTGCCAGACATGGCTGTGTTGACAGCTTCTGACAACTGCCAAGACGTGACGGTGATGCCAGCATCATCCATCATGGAGGGCGATTGCCCAGACAGCTACACGATCACGCGCTCTTGGTCCGTCAGCGACGATTGCGGCAACTCAACGAGCCACACCCAAACCATCACGGTTCA
>WTJO01000202.1:5652-9388 GCA_011524805.1 Alphaproteobacteria bacterium | reverse complement strand
CGTCTAAAGTCACGGTATCTATAGATACCTTTAGCGCTCAAGACAACCAGAATTTTCAACTTTACTGCGGCGTTGCTTCTTTTTTCTGACAAGGCAAAGTTAGAAATGTCCATGCCTGTTTTCGCAAGGGTATATTTTTTCCTCTCCGAAAGCTGGAAGCTGTTACATAAGAGCAAGATAACAATGAATATGTGTTTTATTTTTGAGACATAATGTTGGCATATAAATGAGAACTTGCGGGCTGTGCCTCCGACGCGGCAGAACCGGCACCAGACAGATTTAAGCGCGCTTTATGTAGCTGATTAACGCTGTATCTCACAGCTAACAGGCCAATTGCTGACTGAAGAAGCCATAACGCATAACATGATAAGCTATAGGCGTTATTTTGCCCTGAACATGGCATGGCAGGATTTACAGCTTGCGGCTGTGTCCTGAATAGCCTGTGATACTGCCCCTTTGTCATTCAGTCTGGCAGCCTCTTCTATCCTGATGGCGGCCAGCCGGAACGCCTCTGCTTTGGCTGTAAAATTTTCAAAATCAAGCCAGATTTCGGGGCGTGCCTCAGTTGGCTTCTGCGTGCTTCCTTTTGGGAAATGTGCAGGTATCTGCGCGCCCCATTCGGCCAGATAACCTGCCAGCCGCGCAACCTCGTCATACTTTTCCGCCTTTGTATGTGCGATAAGGCTTTTAAGCTGTTGCTGGCTTTGCTTGAATTTATCCATCCGCATTTTGACAATTCCGCTTGCCCCTTCATGGGCAATTGCTGCAGATATCACACTTGCCAGCACAGCGATAACCCCTAATACCACAAGCCTGTTCTTGATAATGGGAACCATCTTAATGACAGGCCTTTCCAAGTGCTTTTAGCCGCCAGTAATTATAGGGTAATGGCGCAACAAACCCTGCCAGAAGCATAAACGGTATCACCCACCATGTCAGTATCGCGCCCCCTGTAAGCACAACATCTGTGATATTCATCGCCGCTTCCATGGCAATCATGGAAATAAGCGACATACCTATCGCAGTTTTGAAGGCAAGAGAAAGACGCATCTGGCGCGCCAGAATAATCGTCTCAAGCAGAATAGATGTCATCAGCCCGTTGATAATGGCAAGTGTCATAATCGCAAAGACAGGCCAGTCAGTGCCGGTAAACTGGAAATAGGCAATCGTGCCAAAATCACCTATGGAACAGCCAACAAGGCACCACATTGTATTATAAGAGGCGCGGCGCCATGTATGCTTGCAGTACCAGTTGATTGACAGCTGGCGGGTGAGTGCTACCACATATATCTCCATCAGGCATGTTTGACAGTATCGGGTATTTTGACCACGATTTCCTTCCATGTTAAACTCTCCCCTAACTGAAAGGTCAAGCAGGATAAAGATGAATATCGGACAGGCAGCAAAATTATCAGGCCTTACCGTAAAAACAGTACGGTATTATGCCAATATCGGGCTGATTATGCCTTTGCAGGATAATCAGACAGGATATCGCAGTTTCTCGGAAGATGATGTTGCAAAACTGCAATTTATCGGCAAAGCGCGGCGATTTGATTTCAGCATTAACGAATGTCGTGAACTTCTGTCACTATATCAGGATAAAAACAGGCCAAGCTCCGAGGTAAAAGCCCTTACGCTTGAGAAAATAGCGCAGATAGATAGCAAGCTGGACGAGTTGACCAGATTACGAGACCAGCTTTCTCATCTGGCTAATCACTGTCAGGGGGACGGACGGCCTGAATGTCCTATTCTGGATGCCCTTTCACGAAGCTAGTCTGTGCTGATGGCGCAGCTATCTGCTCTAATCTTTCAATAGAATCTGGCAATGTGGCAATTTTGCAAAGCGGTAATCGGCAAACCAGTTATAGCCAAGCTGTGCGCACTGTCTGATGACAGGCAGAGAGACAACCATACCAAGCCAGCGCCAGCCTGATAATTCGCGCCAGATTGTACAAAATGCATCTACCCCCACAACAAGACTGCCCTCTTTAGTCAATGCATGCAGGCGACGCAAAGCCTGTTCCTGAGATAAATTGAAAGGTTCGAGATGATGCGGGTGGCTGGCAATATCATACCAGACGAATGTGCCTTGCGGGGCTATCTGCTGATAATAGCGGATTTCCTTGCTGCATAGACCACATTTTCCATCATAATAGACAGCTATCATCAAACACCTCATCTGTTTAGATACAAGATAGGATGACAGGCCAAAAAGAAAAGCACCATGCGTCATCCGGATGGAGTACTGCATATTTAGGCAGATAACAGATATGGCACTGCAATTAATGCATCACCTTGAGAAAATTTTGGCAGTATGCGTGGCCGGTGAGATATCTACATTATGATTGTGGTTATCTGTGACGGATAGCCAGATTGCAAATCACTTTCCTCCCCAAAATTGTGATTATACATGCCAGAAGCAAAATCTCCCCTCTTGCTTCTGGCCAATCACATAGATACTTGCTTGCTAGTGTACAGACTAGTCGTTCTTCATGAGGAAAACTGGGGAATCATTGACATTTTCGACTGTTATATCAAATTCCCGCTGTACCTTGCTACCTGCCTTGTCTGATAGCTCAACCACAATCTGAAATGTGCCAACATCTGCGTTGGAAGGCGTTCCTGACACCGCCCCGTCAGCAGATACCGACAGCCAGTCAGGCCCTGTTAGCATGCGCTGTCTCAGCACATCACCATGCGGCAGATCAATATCCTCAGCCTTAATCTGATATTCATAAGCTTCGTCCTGACGCGCGGGAGGAAGATTTTCTGTTATAAAATAGGGATCATCATTGGTGTTGATCACAGTGATGGTAAAGTTGGCATCATCTGTCTTGCCGCCCCTATCTGTTACCCGCACCACAACATCCACATCACCAACATCGGCATTTTGCGGCACACCTTGAAGCAGCCCCTCTCTGGTAAGTTTCAGCCATTGTGGCAGTGAGACAACAGAAAACGCTAATGTATCCCCATAGGGAATATCAATATCGTCAACTTCCAGCTGAAGGCTATAGGGCTTATCTTCAAATGCATCATTTGGGGTCTGTTTCAGACTGGGCTGTGTTACAGATGACAATATTTCGGCGGCCTTCTCGCCAAAGGCGGCCAATGTACCATTACCAGAACAACCAGATAATATCATTGACCCAACTATAATAGGCAGAACTCTTGCACCGAACATCGATTTCACCTTTATTGCACCGTAACCGTCATACCATTCCCAAAAGCAGGATATTAAGGAATCCAGAAAAATTCAAATTTTATATTTACTCAGCTATCATCTTGCTGTCTGTTACCAGCTTACTACATCAATCCCAAAGTGCTGGCAATTATCGCAAGATAGCCTATCAGTGGTTCAAACAGATAGGTCCACCAGTAATGTATAAATGTATCGACCCATCCGGACATTTGCACCCCTGTTTCATTCTGTGCCCAAGCTGATATGCGCGCATCGTAGCATATTTTTGCGTCAGTCTAGGATATTTGCTTCTGCTGTCAATATCGGCCGGCTGATTCAGCATTTTGTGCAAAAGGTTAACCCGCATATTATGAGGGCTGATAGCCTAACGGAGTATGCTATGAGAACCACACCTATCCTATCCGGATTTCAGCTAGTGCTTATCTGCCTGCTGATGTTTGGCCAGTTACACCCTGCGTTTGCAGACCCTATTCATGATGGCGCGGCAAGAGGCGATGTTCAGGCCATTGAACAGGCATTGGCCACAGGCGCTGA